>CAXMLT010000529.1:0-2962 GCA_964194245.1 uncultured Hyphomicrobium sp. | reverse complement strand
GAGCCGATGCCGCGGCCGATGCGCACGCGCAACTTGCGGGAGCCGTGCTTATCTTTGATGTCGTTGAGCTGCATCGGACTTGATCCTTCAGGCCTTCTTGGCCGGCTTCGCCGCGCGCGCTTCCACGATGCGCACGAGGTGGGAAATACTGTTGATCATGCCGCGGACGGACGGGGTGTCTTCGAGCTCCCGCGTGCGGTGGAGCTTGTCGAGACCCAGTCCGCGCAGGGTCATGGTCTGGATCGCCGGCCGCCGGTTGGCGCTGGCGATCTGCTCGACGGTGATGGTCTTCTTGGCAGCCATGTCACTTCGTTCCTTGCGTATCTCGCACGCGCGCTGGGCTTACGCTTCGGCGGCGGCGTCGCCAGCCACCGAGCCGTCGCGGCGGCGCGAGACGATCTCGCTCACCTTCTTGTTGCGGCGTGCCGCCACGCCGCGCGGGTTCTCCTGGCCCTTCAGGGCGTCGAAGGTCGCGCGCACCACGTTGTAGGGGTTGGTGCTGCCCATCGACTTCGCCACGACGTCATGGACGCCGAGCATCTCGAACACGGCACGCATGGCGCCGCCGGCGATGATGCCGGTGCCGGGAGGAGCCGAGCGCAGCAGCACGCGCCCGGCGCCGTGACGGCCATTGCTGTCGTGGTGCAGCGTGCGTGCGTCGCGCAGCGGCACGCGCACGAGCGCACGCTTTGCCGCTTCCGTCGCCTTGCGGATCGCCTCGGGCACCTCGCGGGCCTTGCCGTGGCCGAAGCCGACGCGGCCCTTCAAGTCGCCCACGACGACGAGCGCGGCGAAGCCGAAGCGCTTGCCGCCCTTCACGACCTTGGCGACGCGGTTGATGTGAACGAGCTTCTCGGTGAACTCGCTATCGCGATCCTCGCGATCCCGGCCGCGGTCTCTTCCTTGGGGACGTGCCACGATGAAATCCTCTTTCTAAAACTGCAGGCCGCCTTCGCGCGCGGCATCTCCGAGCGCCTTCACGCGCCCGTGGTAGAGATAGCCGCCGCGGTCGAACACGACCTCTTTGACGCCGGCCTTGATTGCCCGCTCGGCGATGAGCTTGCCCACGGCGATCGCGGCCGCCTTGTCGGCCCCGGTCTTGAGCGAGCCCTTGACGTCCTTCTCGAGCGAGGAGGCGGCGGCGACGGTGGTGCCGGCCGCATCGTCGATCACCTGGGCATAGATGTGCTTCGAGGAGCGATGCACGGAGAGCCGCGGGCGCCCGGCGGCGCGCGTCGAGAGCACGCGGCGAACGCGCGACTTGCGACGGGCAAACAGGTTGTTGAGCGAGGTCATGACCTTCGTCCTTACTTCTTCTTGCCTTCCTTGCGGAAGATGTACTCGCCCTGATAGCGGATGCCTTTGCCCTGATAGGGCTCGGGCGGCCGCGAGGCGCGGATGTTTGCTGCCACCTGTCCGACGAGCTGCGCGTCGATGCCGGACACCGTGATCACGTCCTGCTTGGCGCCGGCCACCTTGACCTCGACGCCGGCCGGGATCTTGTGAACGACATCGTGGGAGAAACCGATGTTGAGTTGCAGCTGGTCCTTGCCCTTCATGGAGGCGCGGAAGCCGACGCCCTGGATCTCGAGCGTGCGCGAGTAGCCGGTTGTCACGCCGTGCGCGAGGTTCGACACCATCGTGCGCGACATGCCCCACATGCTGCGGGCCATCTTGGTGTCCTCGACTATCGACAGATCGACACCGTCGGCGGTCTTCTCCACCTTGATTTCCTCGGGCACCGTGAAGGAGAGCTCTCCCTTCGGTCCCTTCATCTTGATCGTGCGGCCCGTGACGGTCGCCGTCACTCCGGACGGGACGGGAACGGGTCTTTTACCGATGCGCGACATGAGCGTTCAAACCTCTAAGGACCGGGCGAGCCGGGGACGTTCACCTAGAAAATACTGCAGAGGATCTCTCCGCCGACGTTCTCTTCGCGTGCCTTCGAATCCGACATCACGCCCTTGGGCGTCGACAGGATAGCGACGCCGAGACCGTTGGCGACGGTTGGGAGATCGCGGACTGGCGAATAGACCCGCCGCCCCGGCGTCGACACTCGCTTGATCTCGCGAATGGCTGGCTGGCCATTGTAGTACTTGAGCTCGATCTCGAAGGTCGGCAGCGCGCCCTTCTGCTCGACGCGCGTATAGCCGCGAATGTAGCCTTCCTCCGCCAGCACGTCGAGGACGCGCCCGCGGATGTTGGAAGCGGGCGTCACCACTTTGGGACGCCGCCGCATCTGCGCGTTGCGGATGCGCGTGAGCATGTCGCCCAAGGGATCGTTGATTGACATCGTTTTCTTCCCTTACCAGCTCGACTTGGTCATGCCCGGGATGAGCCCCTGGCTCGCAAGATCCCGAAGCTGGTTGCGGCACATTCTTAGCTTCCGGTAATAGCCGCGCGCGCGGCCCGTCATCTCGCAGCGGTTCCTGATCCGCGTCGGCGAGGAGTTGCGCGGCATCTCGGCGAGCTTGATGCGCGCGGCAAAGCGCTCCTCTGCCGGACGTTTGCGATCGCCGGCGATCGCCTTTAGGCGCTTGCGCTTCTCCGCATATTGCGCGGAAAGCCTGCGCCGCATGTTGTTCTTCTCAACCGAGCTTGTCTTGGCCATCTAAATCCTCCAAAGGCCTTTCGGGCTGATCCCGAGGTCCTCTAGCTGCGAAACGGAAAGTTGAACGCACGCAGAAGCTCGCGCGCTTCGTCGTCGGTCTTGGCGGACGTGCACACGATCACGTCCATGCCCCAGATCTGGTCGACCTTGTCGTAGTCGATCTCCGGGAACACGATGTGCTCCTTGAGGCCGACCGCATAGTTGCCGCGCCCGTCAAAGCTTTTGGGGTTCAGCCCGCGGAAGTCTTTGACGCGCGGCAGCGCGATGGTCACGAGGCGATCGAGGAACTCGTACATGCGGTCGCCGCGCAGGGTGACCTTGACGCCGATCGGCATGCCCTCGCGCAGCTTG
>CAXMLT010000528.1:0-1685 GCA_964194245.1 uncultured Hyphomicrobium sp. | reverse complement strand
AGATGTGTATAAGAGACAGGGCGATAACAATGAGCCTCGGCCGCCAGATCGCGCTGCTCGCCAACTCGCGCCGTGACGCGCCCGACGGTTACCCACGTCTCCTCACCCTCATCGCGCTGATGTTCGCCGAGCTGTCGGTCGCCGGTCAGAAGCGTAAACTGAAGGATGTGGAGCCCACGCTCGTCGCCGAGCTGCGCCGGCAGATACTTCCCGATGGCGGCCACATGAGCCGCAATCCGGATGTCCTGGTCGAGCTGCTGCTCGATCTGTTGCCGCTCAACCAATGCTTCGCCGCGCGCGACCGCGAGTCGCCGCCCCAGCTCGTCGAGGTGCTGGCGCGCCTGCTGGCGATGCTGCGCTTCCTCCGATTGGGAGACGGCATGCTTGCGCGCTTCAACGGCGTCGGTGCCGCCGCCGCCGCTGGGCTGGGAACGATCGTCGCTTATGGTGACTCCGCTGCAGCGCTGCCGAGCGAGGCGCGGGCTTCGGGCTATGCGCGGCTCGCGCGTGGAACGAGCATCGTTGTCGTCGACGTCGGGTCGCCGCCCGCGCTTGCGGTCGGAGGCGATGCGCAGGCCGGCTGCCTCTCCTTCGAGATGAGTGCCGGCCGGCATCTGCTCTTCGTCAACGGCGGCATGCCGGGCGGTGCGGCTGCCGATTGGAGTCCCGCCGCGCGCGCAACCGCCAACCACAACACGCTGTGTCTTGCTGAGCAGTCCTCCGCCAAGCTCGTGGCGCAGCTGCGCCTGAGGGCCGGCGGGATGGCGCTGCGTCAGCCCGACAACGTCGACTGGCATCTCCAGGGCGTCGACGGGGGCGTCGCGCTGGAAGCGAGCCACGATGGCTACCAGCGCCGCTTTGGGATGCTGCACGGGCGGCACCTGCAGCTCGCGGCGGACGGGATGCGCCTCGAGGGTTGTGACCGTCTGCACAGCGGCAAGCGCAACCTCCGCCTCAAATCGGATATGCCGTTCGCCATCCATTTCCACCTGCACCCCGATGTCTCCTGCCGGATGCAAGCCAACTCGAACGATCCCGAGCTGTCGCTGCCCGGCGGCGAGCGTTGGAGGTTCTCCGCTGACGGCGCCGCGCTTACCGTCGAGGAGAGCACCTATTTCGCCGGCAGCGCCGGGCCGCGCGCGGCGATGCAGATCGTGCTGCGTGGCGCCACTTTCGGCAACAGCGAGATCAAGTGGGCGGTCGAGCGCGTGCTTGAGGAACCGGTTGCATGACGGGCGAGCTAAAAATCAGGCGAGCGCTGCTCTCGGTCTCCGACAAGACGGGTCTCGTCGCGTTCGCGCGAGCACTGCAAGAGATGGGCGTGGAGTTGATCTCGACCGGCGGCACCGCGGCTGCGCTGCGCACCGAAGGGCTGCCGGTGAAGGATGTCGCCGAGCTGACGGGTTTCCCCGAGATGCTCGACGGGCGCGTGAAGACGCTGCACCCGAACGTGCATGGCGGGCTCCTGTTCGTGCGTGGCAGCGCCGAGCACGAGAAGCAGGCCGCGGCGCACGGCATCGCGCCGATCGACCTCTTGGTCGTGAACCTCTACCCCTTCGAGGCGACGGTTGCGAAGGGGGCACCCTTCGAGGAGTGCATCGAGAATATCGATATCGGCGGCCCGGCGCTGATCCGTGCGGCGGCGAAGAACCACGCGGGGGGAACTGCTGTCTCTTATACACATC
>CAXMLT010000527.1:0-2028 GCA_964194245.1 uncultured Hyphomicrobium sp. | reverse complement strand
GGTCGAGCAGCTCGACGAGGTCGACACCTCGGCGGTCGAGCCGATGACGCGCGTCGTTCCCATCGAGCTCAGAAGGCGCGATGATAAGGTGACCGACGGCGGCAAAGCGGATGCGATCCTCAAGAACGCGCCGATGGCCGAGGACGGATTTTTCGTCGTGCCCAAGATTGTGGAGTAACGCCATGCGTCGATGTCTCGCCATATCCCTGCTGGTACTGGCCGCCGGCCTCATGCCGTCGAGCTCGACGCGCGCCGCCGACGACCGGAGCTTCGTTAACGGCAACTACGCGCTCGATCCCGGCGACTGCAAGCTCGTGGGCTCCGCCGCTCCGTTCTCCAAGGAGCTGGTCGATGGGCTCAGCCAAGAGGTGATGACGCGCGAGGGCATCACGAGCCCGCGCGAGGTCCACTGCAAGTTCCGCTCCGCCGAGAAGTCGGATACCGGGTGGAAGGTGCAAGCCGACTGCGAGGAGGCGGGCGAGGCCTCGCCGGCGGATATCGCCGTCACCACGAGCTCCGACGGCACGGTCTCCGTCCTTAGCGAGGACGTGTACGGTCCCGAGGCCCTGAAATTCACGCCCTGCCAGAAGTGAGTGTCCGTGACCGAACTGACAAAGCTGACGTTGGCTCAGGCTCGTGAAGGCTTGCGCAAGAAAGAGTTCTCCGCGACCGAGCTGACGCAGGCGTTCCTGCAGGCAATCGACGGGGCGAACCCGGCCCTCAACGCCTACGTGCTGGCGACGCCCGAGGTTGCGCTGGCGCAGGCGAAGGAGAGCGACAAGCGCCTGAAGGAGGGCAAGGCGCGGTCGCTCGAAGGCCTGCCGCTCGGCAACAAGGACCTGTTCTGCACGCTCGATCAGCGCACGACCGCGTGCTCGAAGATCCTCGACGACTTCAAGCCTCCCTACGAGTCGACCGTCGGCGCCAATCTGTGGAATGCCGGCGCCGTCATGCTGGGCAAGCTCAACTGCGACGAGTTCGCGATGGGCTCCTCCAACGAGACGAGCGCCTTCGGGCCGGTCGTCTCGCCGTGGCGGCGCAAGGGCAAGGATGGGGACCTCTCGACGGATAAGCTCGTGCCAGGCGGCTCGTCGGGCGGCTCGTCCGCCGCCGTTGCCGCGGACTTGTGCCTCGCCGCAACCGCCACCGACACCGGCGGCTCGATCCGCCAGCCGGCGGCGCTGACCGGCATCGTCGGCATCAAGCCGACTTACGGGCGCTGCTCGCGCTGGGGCATCGTCGCGTTCGCGTCCTCGCTCGACCAGGCGGGGCCGCTGGCGAAGACGGTCACCGACGCCGCGATCATGCTGAAGGCCATGGCGAGCCACGACCCGCGCGATTCAACCTCCGTCGATGCGCCCGTCCCCGACTACGAGGCCGCGCTGGCCGAAGGCGTCAAAGGCATGCGCATCGGCGTGCCGAAGGAATACCGCGTCAAGGGCATGTCGGCCGAGATCGACAAGCTGTGGAGCCAGGGCATCGCCTGGCTCAAGGCGGCGGGCGCGACCATCCACGACATCAGTCTGCCGCACACAAAATACGCGCTGCCGGCCTACTACATCATCGCGCCCGCCGAGGCCTCCTCCAACCTCGCGCGCTACGACGGCATGCGCTACGGCCTGCGCGAGACCGGCAAGGACCTGATTGACACCTACGAGAGGACGCGCGGAGCGGGCTTCGGCAAGGAGGTGCGCCGGCGTATACTCATCGGCACCTACGTGCTCTCGGCCGGCTACTACGACGCCTACTACCTCAAGGCGCAGAAAGTGCGCACGCTCATCAAGCGCGACTTCGACGAGGCGTGGAAGTCGGTCGACGTGGTGCTGACGCCGACGACGCCGTCGCCCGCGTTCGGCTTCGGCGAGAAGTCCGGCGACCCCATCGCCATGTACCTCGAGGACATCTTCACGGTGACAGTGAACATGGCAGGGCTGCCCGGCATTTCGGTGCCGGCGGGCCTTTCGAGCGAAGGCACGCCGCTGGGGCTGCAGCTGATCGGAAAGCCGTTCGACGAGGCGACCCTGTTCC
>CAXMLT010000526.1:0-4701 GCA_964194245.1 uncultured Hyphomicrobium sp. | reverse complement strand
TCACCCTCGACGACATGAAGCGCGTGGCCAAGAGCCTGCTCGACACCCAGAACCTGATCGTCACCATCGTCGGCAAGCCGACGCTCGGGGCAGCTGCGACTCCTACGGCCAAAAAGGGCTAGAGCTTCGGGCTCGTCTTCGAAGACGGGACGCGTAGCGTTCGGCGTGCTAGTGAGGTGGCCATGGCCGATAAACCGATGCCCAATACCGAGGATGCCTGGCGCAAGCAGTTGACGCCGGAGCAGTATCGCGTGCTGCGCGAAAAGGGCACGGAACCGCCGTTCACGGGCGAGTACCTGCACGCCGAAGCCGACGGCACGTTCACCTGCGCCGCTTGCGGCAACAAGCTGTTCTCCTCCGACGCCAAGTTCGACTCTGGCACGGGGTGGCCCTCGTTCGACGAGGCGCTGCCCGGCGCGGTCGAAACGCACACAGACACCTCGCACGGCATGGCGCGCACCGAGATCACGTGCGCGCGCTGCGGCTCGCACCTCGGCCACGTCTTCGACGACGGCCCGACCGTGAGCGGCAAGCGCTACTGCATCAATTCGGTGTGTCTGAAGCTCGACGAGACGGACTGAGCCGCAACGCTCAGATCCTCGCGCTCAGATCCTGGCACTCAGATCCCGGCGTACCACTCGTAGCCGAGGTCCTCCCAGAAGCCGCCGCGGCCTCCGCGCATGTTCGCGAAGCTCGACACCGCCTCGATCCCCATCACGTATTTCGCATGCTTGTAGCCGAGCTGGCGCTCCACGCGCAGCCGCAACGGCGCGCCATGCGGCTCGGTGAGGGCCGTGCCGTTCATGTCGTAGGCGAGGATCGTCTGCGGGTGGAAGGCGTCGATGAGGTCGATGCTCTCATAATATCTTCCATCGCGGCCGAGCGTGTCGGCGCAATGGAGGACGAGATAGCGGGCGTCGGGCTTAAGACCCACGCTCTGCAACAGCGGAGCTAGCTGCGCGCCGCTCCACTTGCCGATCGCGCTCCAGCCCTCGACGCAGTCGTGGCGCGTGATCTGCGTGCGCGAGGGAAGCTTGCACAGCTCGGCGAGGCTGAGCTCGGTCGGGCGGTCGACGAGCCCGTCGATCTTGAGCTTCCAATCTGCAAAGCCGGATTGAGCCAGGCTGCGGTATCCGGGGTCGTCGACCTGGGTCGAGCCGTTGGCCTTGAAGTGCGCCGAGAGGTCCGCTTCGCCGTACTCCCGTGCGAGTGCCCGGTTGGAGAGGATCAGCCGCTGGACCCCTTGCGTCGCGCCCTCCGCGCGCGTGAGCAGCTCGCGAAACGACGGCGAGCGCGACAGCGCGTCGTCGCAGCCGCCGAGCAGCGCCGCGCCGCCGAAGGCGGCGCTGCGCGTCAGGAACCCGCGGCGGGTGAGCCTGCGGTCAGCCATGGCCGCCCTCCGACGTTTCGATCGCGTAGCGGCCGGTGATCATTGAGCGCAGGTTGTTCCACACGCCCGAGACGAGAACCATGAAGAAGTGCACCAGCACGAACAGCACGATGCCGGAAGCGCACAGGAAGTGCACGGTGCGCGCCGATTGGCGACCGCCGAAGAGGTCGAGCAGGAACGGAAAGACGGCGTCGAGCGCCGGCGACATGGTGAGACCGGAGAGGATCGCTAACGGCAACAGCCCGAAGATGACGGCCAGATAGGCGAGCTTCTGTAGCACGTTGTAGCGCTTTGCCTCCTCACCCTTGGGGAAGTGGAAACGAACGTGCTCGGAGATCGATGCGCCGATGTGCTCGAGCTCCCCGCGTGTCGGCGCGAGGTCGCGGCGCGCGTGTCCGCTGGCGATCGTGTAGATGAGGTAGGCGAGCCCGTTCAGCACAAACAGCCACGCGAAGGCGAAGTGCCAGCGTCGCCCGGTCGCCAGATCGCGATAGGACGGCAACGTGATCCAGGCCGGGAAGCCGCGGCTTTCTACGTTCTCGCCAGACCCCGAGAGCCCCAGCACGCCGGTCGTGTTGAAGGTGTGCGAGCCGATCGTCGTGATCCCGGCGTAGCTGCCGTCGTCGCGCTGCACCGCCCGCATCGACAGGATGGCGCGGTCGGGCTCGGACTTGCTGCCCCAGTAGAGCGTCGCGTGCGCGTTAAAGATCTGCAGGCCGCTCATGAGCAGGACCAGCAGGCACAGTGCGTTGACCCAGTGCGTGATGCGCACGACGAGCGCATGCCGAAAGACGAGCTCGGTATGAGGCGCAATCGCGGTCGAATGCATCGAAGCCTCCTAGAACCGCGTCGTCAGCTCGGTCAGCCACGCGGGCGAAGCCTCGACGATGAGCGTTTCGAGCCGCTTGTCGAGACCCGTGACGATGAACAGGCCGACAACGACGAGCAGCCCGCCAAGCAGCATCTTGCCGCCCTTGCCCGCCTCCATCAATCGGTTGCGCCACCGAATCATGGCCGCGCGCGAGAGCGTGCCGATGAGGAGGAGTGGCAGAGCCGCACCGACGCCGAACACCAGCATCACGAGCGCGACCTGGCCCAGATCCTTTCCCTGCGCGGCGACCACCGAGGCCGCGCCGAGCGTCGGTCCGACGCATGGGCTCCAGACGGCACCTAACAGGAGGCCGAGGGCAAACTGCCCCTTGAGGCCCACGGTCTCGATGCCGCTGAACTTGTTCTCGCTCCAGGCGGCGACTGGCGCAGCCGTCGCTGCAAACTGCGTCTGCAGCGCTGGCACGAGCAGGATCGCACCGATGGCGATCAGCAGCATCGCCGCGATGAGGCGGAAGAAGCCGGCGTCGAGCCCGATGCCGTAACCGATGGTGGCGATGAACATCCCGATCGCGACAAACGACAGCGCGAGGCCCGCGGCGAGCGCGGCCGGGCCCGCGCGGTGCTCGCCCACCGCCGTGCCGAGGATTGCCGGCAAGAGCGGCAGCACGCACGGCGAGAGCGTGGACAGAAGCCCCGCCAGGAAAGCGAACGCAATGGTCCCGGCGGTCATGCGTGCCTCTGCCTATTTGAGGGTTGAGCCGAGCAGCGTCTCGATCGACGCCGGATTCGTATCGCCGGCCGATCGCCCGGTCTCGGTCGCACCTTTGTAGGCAATGAGCGTGCTCTGTGAGCGGGCACCGAAATCGCGCACGACGTCGGGCTGGTTGTCGAAATCGACCTTGAAGATCGTCAGCTTGGCGAACTCTGGGTTGTCCTTCAGCTTATCGAGCACCTGCTGTTGCGCCTTGCACGTCGGGCACCAGGGCGCGAACACGTCGACGAGCAGCGGCTCGCCGGCGCTTTGCGCGGCTTTGAAGCTAGCCGCATCGAAGGGCTTGGTCTGGAACGCGCTGGCGGGCGCGATGGCCAGCAGCAGCGCGCTCACGATCACGACCGCGAACTTGATAAGGCCTTGGCCTTGCATAGCCTCCTCCATGGCAATTCCTGCTCATGCGCTGATACGCTCACGCGCAGACGGAAGTTACACCTGATTGAGGCAGCGGCGACGGGCCCAGATAGGAACGGCCAATCGAGGGGATACGGCTGGCGGCAACAATTCTGCAATTAAATCAGAAGCGGTAACCGTAGCGGACGCCGAGGCGGTCCATCCCCTCGTTGGGATCGACAGTGTAGGCGTTGGACATGTGCTCGAAGTAGGCCGACAGGCTGTTGTGCTCGTCCAGCCGGTAGCCGATCTCGACCGGAATATGGAACAGCACGCGCGAGCCCAGCGCCTTGCGGTCCCAATCCTCGAGCTGCAACTGCCCGTTGTGAACAGCCCCGCCGAGGCCGAGACCCAGGAAAATGCCGCAGCCCATCTCCATCTGCCAGCGTGCGTCGAGATAGACGTCACTGGTGGCGCCGATGGTGCTGATTGAGCCGCCCAGCGCCGGCGAGATGGTGCCGCCGAGGAACGCGACCGAGGGCGAGAAGATCGCTTCGATGTTGATGTCGGCCGAATCGGGCTCGGCGCGGAAGCCGCTCCACAGGTTCGGCACGTCATGGTCAAGGACGCCGATCTTCAATTCCTGCACGAAGCCAGCGGCAAACACCGGCAGCACCGGGTCCAGAAGGACCGCGGCCGCAACCAGCACGACGATGAGAACCCTCCAGCTCACATCACCCCCTGCCCACCGACGTCATATTTAGCGCGCCGTTGCTACGGGAACCTTACGCCCAGCTTACGGCATGAGGATCGACTGCGACGGCGCCGATTCAAAACTCAATTTAGCATAGGTAGGTCAACGTTGTGGCGGGGATCGGTCCGGCGGCTGGGCCGGACCAATTCATCGGCGCTGTGGCTCGCCCGCTACAGCGCGCCTTTCGATCCCGCCAGGTGTTCGGCCAGCTTGTCGAACGTTCCAGCATATCCCTGCTGCATGGAGCCGATCATGCTGGCGTAGGCCTTGCGCCCCTCCTCGGTGGCGTTGATGGGGCAGCCGCGCAGCGTGAGCGTGGTCTTTCCGCCCTGCTCGGCGAGGGCCAGTGTATTCAGGATCTCCAACGGCCAGTCGTCGCCGAGCTGGGGGAAGGGCGGACGCGTGATCCCGCCGTCCGCGTCGGAGAAAGAGCTGACGAACACCAGCCGCTCGGGCGCGGCGATCTCGCGGTAGATGAACCGTCCCCAGATGTCGCGGCCCGGTTGGAACTGCATCGCGTAGTGGAAGATGCCGCCGGGACGCAGCTCGTGCTTCGCGACGCGGATGGCGGCACCCTTGGGGCCCCACCATTGAGCGAGCCGCTCTGGCTCGGTCCACGCC
>CAXMLT010000525.1:0-2475 GCA_964194245.1 uncultured Hyphomicrobium sp. | reverse complement strand
GCCCGACCTGATGATGGTCGTGCACATGACCTCGCCGGATGGCAGCCGCGACCAGCAGTACATCTCCAACTACGCGACGCTCTACGTGAAGGACGTGCTGCTGCGTCTCGACGGCGTGGGCAACATCAACATCTTCGGTGCCCGCGATTACTCGATGCGCGTGTGGCTCGACCCCGCCAAGGTGGCGAACGTCGGCCTCACGGCCTCTGAGGTCGTTGCTTCCCTGCAAGCCGCCAACCTGCAGGTTGCCGCCGGCTCCATCAACCAACCGCCGGCGACGTCTCCTGGCGCCTTCGAGTTGTCGGTGCAGACGTTGGGGCGGCTCACCTCGCCCGACCAGTTCGAGGATATCGTCGTCAAGGCGGGAGAGGACGGATCCGTCGTGCGCGTGCGCGACATTGCGCGCGTCGAACTCGGCTCGCAGGACTATACGGTCGACGCCTACCTCAACAACAAGATCGCCACCGCGCTCGTCATCTTCCAACGGCCGGGCTCGAACGCGCTGGCAACCGCAAGGGCTATCCGCGGCGAGATGGATCGGCTCGCCAAGGATTTCCCGCCGGGGGTCGCTTATTCGGTCGTCTACAATCCGACGGACTTCATCCAGTCGTCCGTCGATGCCGTCGTGCAGACGCTGTTCGAAGCGGTGCTGCTCGTGGTCGTCGTGGTCATCCTCTTCCTGCAGACATGGCGCGCGGCGATCATCCCCATCGTCGCCATTCCGGTTTCGCTGATCGGAACCTTCGCGGTGATGGCGGCGGTCGGGATCTCCTTCAACACCCTGTCGCTATTTGGGCTCGTGCTGGCAATCGGCATCGTCGTCGACGACGCGATCGTTGTCGTGGAGAACGTCGAGCGCTATCTGCGCCAGGGCATGTCGCCGCTCGAGGCCGCGCACAAGACCATGGACGAGGTCGGCAGCGCGCTGGTCGCCATCTCGCTGGTGCTGATAGCGGTGTTCCTCCCCACCGCCTTCATCGCCGGCCTGCAGGGCTCGTTCTACCGCCAGTTCGCCATCACCATTGCCGCTTCGACGGCGATCTCAGCGCTCGTGTCGCTGACGCTCTCGCCCGCGCTCGCTGCGCTTCTATTGAAGCCGCACGACGAGCACGCAGGCGAAAAGAAAGGTGTTCTGTCCACGCTTACGGCGCCGATTCGCTGGTTCTTTGCCGGCTTCAACTGGGCGTTCGAGCGCTTGGCGCGCGCGTACGGCGCCATGACCGCGCGCTTCGTGCGGCTCGGGGCGATGTTCCTGATCATCTACGGCGGCCTGCTCGGCCTCACCTATTGGCGGCTGGTCACCACGCCGACGGGGCTCATTCCCCAGCTCGACCGCACCTATTTCATTACCGTCTTCCAGCTACCGCCGGGCTCGACACTCAGCCGCACCGACGAGGTCGTGCGCAAGGCGGGCGACATTCTGCTCACCCGCCCGGGTGTCGAAGCGGCCGTGGCATTCGTCGGCTTCGACGGCGCGACCTTCACTAACGCGCCCAACACGGGCGTCATCTTCGTCCGCCTGAAGTCGTTCGAGGAGCGCGAGCATCAAGGATTGACCAAGGACGGCATCCTCGCGGATCTGCGTCAGCAGATGGGTAAACTGCGTCAGGCGTTTGTCTTCGTGCTCGAGCCGCCGTCGGTTCCCGGCATCGGCACCGGCGGAGGCCTGCAGGGATACGTGCAGGATCGGGCCGGGCGCGGGTTGCCAGCTCTCGAGCAGGCTGCGTGGGCCGTCGCCGGAACAGCCGGGCACACCCCCGGCTTCACCCAGGCGTACACGCTCTTCAACACGCGCACGCCGCAGATCTACGCCGACATCGACCGTACCAAGGCCGAGCAGCTGGGCGTGCCCATCTCACGCGTGTTCGAGACGCTGTCGGTCTATATGGGCTCGGCGTTCGTCAACGACTTCAATATTCTCGGGCGCACCTATCGCGTCACCGCCCAGGCCGACGATCCCTTCCGCCTGACGTTGCGCGACGTGGCAAACCTGAAAACGCGCAACGTGACGGGTGACATGGTGCCGATCGGCGCCGTCGCCACGTTCTCCGACACGACCGGTCCCTACCGGGTGCCGCGCTACAATCTTTATCCGGCGGCCGAGGTGCAGTTGTCGCTGGCGCGCGGGTTCTCGTCGGGCCAGGGCCTCGCAGCGGTCGAGAGCATCGCCGCCAAAAAGCTGCCCTCGGGCTTCGGCTTCGAGTGGACGGAAATCGCGTTGCAGGAAAAGCTCGCGGGCAACACCGCGATGGCGGCGTTCGGCCTCGCGGTCGTATTCGTCTTTCTTCTTCTCGCCGCGCTCTATGAAAGCTGGCTCTTGCCGCTGGCCGTTATCCTCATCGTGCCGATGTGCATTCTCGCCGCCATGACCGGCGTCAATCTGCGCGGGCTCGATCGCAACATCCTGGTCGAGATCGGGCTCGTGGTGCTCGTCGGGCTCGCGGCAAAGAACGCCATCCTGATCGTCGAGTTCGC
>CAXMLT010000524.1:0-3818 GCA_964194245.1 uncultured Hyphomicrobium sp. | reverse complement strand
AGGCCTCCTGCTCGGCGTTGAGGCGGGCGAACTCCTCGTGCCCCATGTAGATCTCGCCGCGCACATCGATTACCTCGGGCACCTTCCGGCCTTTGAGCTGGTGGGGGATCTCCGCGATGGTCATGATGTTCTTCGTCACGTTCTCGCCTTCGCTGCCATCGCCGCGCGTGGCGGCCTCGACGAGGCGGCCGCCCTGATAGCGGATCGAGATCGATAGCCCGTCGATCTTCGGCTCGGCGGTGAAGGCGATCTTGTCGTCCGTGCCGAGACCCAAGAACCGCGCAACGCGCTCGACGAACTTGGTGACGTCCTCGTTGTCGAAGGCATTCGACAACGACAGCATGGGCACCTGGTGGCGGACCTTGCCGAAGCCGTCGCCGGGCGCCGCACCGACGCGCCGCGACGGACTGTCGGGGCGCACGAGCTTGGGAAAGCGCGCCTCGATCGCGTCGTTGCGGACGCGCAGCGCATCGTACTCGGCATCCGAGATCTCGGGCGCATCCTGCTGATAGTAGAGCTCGTCGTGATGGCGAATGACGGCAGCGAGCCGCTTCAGCTCATCCTTGGCCTCGGCCTGACTGAGATCGGAGATGGCGGCAGCGCTCGCATCCTTTCTCTTAGTCATCGGCTTCGTCATCGGCGTGTCCGATCATCGACTCGGGCTGCTGCGGCATCCACCCAAGGCATAGCGGAACCGGGCGGACGGGAAAACGCTCCAATCGCCGTTCGACATTTGCGTCCAGCGGGCAATTCCGGTGATCGTTCTGCCGTCTCAATGTCCGCGCAGTGCGGCCGATCCAATTTTATGGAATTTGGATTCCCGGCGTCGCTGCAACGACGGTGTAGATGGGGTGCCAAGCCCGCATTGCGAGGAGAAGAACGCCTGCGGAGACGGGGTTTAAGTGCGCGGGCCGCCGAGCATCGAGGCCTCCGGTCCGCCGAGCGTCGACGGCGGGGCCGGCCCCACAGGCGTCCAGGGGTCCGGGTCCTTCTGCTGCGCGGGCGGCGCCGCTACCGGTGGGGCGGCGGGCGGCGGCTGCGTCGCAGCCGGCTGCACCTTCTTCGGCGACGAGCCGAAGATGCTCGCAAACCAGGAGCTGCTGGTCGCGTTGGGCTGCAGACCCTCCTTCTGCAGCAGCGCATAGGATTCCTTGTACCAGCTCGAGTTGGGGAAGTTGTGCCCCAGCACGGCAGCCGCGTTCTGGGCTTCCGAGGCGATGCCGAGCGACATATAGGCCGCGGTGAGCCGGTAAAGCGCCTCCTCGACGTGGGCGGTCGTCTGGTAGTCGGTGACGACCGTCTTGAAGCGGTTGATCGCCGCTACCGGATTGTTGTGCTGCATGTAGTAACGACCGACGTTCATCTCCTGCGCCGCCAGCGTGTCCATGCACAGGCGGATGCGGTTGTCGGCGTTGCGGGCGTACTCGCTGTCGGGGTAGCGCGTCTTAAGCGTCCTGAGCTCGGCGAGCGCCTTGCGGGTCGATTCCTGGTCGCGGTCGGCCTGGCCCATCTGGTCGAAGTAGGACGACGCGATGATGAAGTGCGCGAGCGGCGCTTCCTTGGTGCCGGGATGTAGCGTGGTGTAGCGCTCGGCCGAGGCGATGGCCTCGGGCAGCTTGCCGTCCTTGTAGTAGGCGTAGGCCGCCATCACGATGGCGCGGCGCGCTTCCGGCGAATAGGGATGCTCGCGGTCCACATCCTCGAATTTCTTAGCGGCGGCGTCGAACTTGCCCTTGGTCATGAGCGCGTCGGCGTCGGCGAACATTTTCGACGGTGGATCGGGGTTCAACGCCGCGGTGGCGTCGCCGGAGGACGCACACCCTGCGAGCGAAGCAACAACGGCTGCGCAGGCGATGCCACGCACGAGCCCGTTGAGGACCCGCCGCACGCTCGAATTTTGCCTTGTCCCCTCGCGCCGCATGAGCCTGCTTTCTTATCGGTGCTCGTGGCTCAACCTACCCACCCGTCGTCGCGCACCCTTGGACTCCCCTTGGGCGCCACCCCTAGCATACGAAGAGACGGCGGCGAAACCATCATCTCGGAGCTGTCCGCACCAGTTCTTTGGCTAGGCGGTGATTATGGTTGTTGTTTGGCTTTTCGCTTGGCCGACGAGCCTCTTGGCTTGCCGTGTGGCACCCCGGAAACGATCGCGGCCCGCTCCAGGGAGCCGGCCGCGCCGCGAAATCCGATCTGGCGTGTTACTCGCCCGCCGCGACAGCGAACCCCATCTCGACCGGCGCACGCTCGCGCACGCGCGGCGACTGGACGATGGTCCACGCCTCGGCATCGGCGAACAGGGCCTGCAGCACCAAGGAGTTGAGGCGATGGCCGCCGCGGACCGAGCGATAGGCCGCTAGCAGCGGCTTGCCGGCAAGGGCGAGATCGCCCACCGCGTCGAGCATCTTGTGGCGCACGAACTCATCCGGATGACGGAGGCCGTCACGGTTCATGACCTTGTTCTCGCCGATGGCGATAGTGTTGTTGAGGTTGGCGCCGAGCGCTAGGCCGGCTTTCCAGAGGCGCTCCACATCGCTCATGAAGCCGAAAGTGCGGGCGCGGCAGATTTCGTTGCGGAAGATGCCGGGGCTCATCTCGTAGGAAATGCGCTGACGGCCGATGAGCGAGCAGGTGAAGTCGATTTCGACGTCGAGGTGGAAGCCCGCGTGGGGAACAAGCTCGCCCCAGCTATCGCCTTCCTCGACGCGGACCGGTTTCAGAACCTTGATGAACCGGCGCGGCGCGGAGAGCTCACGGAGCCCGACCTCGTCGATCAGCTCGACGAACGGCGCCGCGCTACCGTCCATGATCGGCACTTCCTTGCTATCGATCTCGATGATGCAGTTATCGATCGCAAGGCCGCGCAGGGCGGCAAGAAGATGCTCGACCGTGCCGACGGTGACGCCGGTGTCGTTGCCGAGCACCGTACACAGCGTCAGGTTCTTGACGTGGTCGACGTTGGCAGGAATTTCCGCGGCCACGCGGCCGCGCTTGGTGACAAGAAAACGGAGCCCAGTGTCGGCTGCTGCAGGATGCAGGATAACCGATACTGGCGCTCCGCTGTGGACCCCCGTCCCTGTCACCTCGATCTCGCGCGCAATCGTGGTCTGTCGCGCGCCGATAAATCGATTCGACATATTGCGCCGTCCCTCGATGTCGTCTTGGCGACGGTAATCGGAAAGAGCCCCGACCCCGTCCCACCCCCGGCGATTGTTCGCGTCCCAATTCGCGATCTGCGTTAACCTTCCTGGGCGTCTTTAGCGGCTGCGCCCTTGGAAGCGTGGGGACATCCCGAACAACGTCGTTAACAAAGTGAACGATACTCTCACCCCAACAGGTGAGCCAAATCACGGTTTCTTACACTGTGTTACCGAACAACCACGCCTGTAAAATAGGGCCGATTCGGCCTGTTGGCGGGTCTAGCTGCGTTGGCGATTGAACACCATGGGCAAGGGCGATTGCTCATCCACAACATCGTCGGGGTTCGAATCGCTGTCCTGCTGCCACCAGCTCTGGCTGTCGACATGCGCACCGGGTCCGCGGTGCTGATCGTCATAATGGGATGGAGCTTCCGGCTCCTGCGAACGACGCGCCCGACTCATCAGGCGCTGTAGCAAACCGCGCCGCGGCGCCTCCTCAGGCACCTCTCGTCCGCTTGCAATGCGCGGCGCTGGCGGAGGGTTAACGTGAGCCGGCCCGACCTTGGCGCGGTACTCGCGCTGCGCGACCGGCGGGAAGTCGTCGACGTCGGGCATGCGGCGCGATGAGCGGCGGATGTCCGTCGGCGGCGCCGGGGTGAATTGCTCGGCCCGGCTCGGGGC
>CAXMLT010000523.1:0-3791 GCA_964194245.1 uncultured Hyphomicrobium sp. | reverse complement strand
CGGCCGATTTTGCGACCGAGAACGGCTCGCCCATTTTCGCCGGGCGGCGCCCGGTGAAGGATGCAGCGTGCATCGCGGGGCTGCGCGCAGCCGGCGCCGTCATCCTCGGCAAGACGGTGACGACGGAGCTGGCGCTGCTGACGCCATCGCGCACGTGCAACCCGCGCAAGAGCACGCACTCGCCCGGCGGCTCCTCCGCCGGCTCGGCGGCAGCGGTCGCCGCCGGCATGGTGCCCGCCGCCGTCGGCAGCCAGACGGCAGGTTCTGTGATCCGGCCGGCGTCGTTCTGCGGGGTCTATGGCTTCAAACCGACGCTGGGGCTCATCCCGCGCGCCGGCGTGCTGATGCAGTCGCACACGCTCGATACGGTGGGCGTGTTCGGCCGCTCCGTCGAAGACGTGGCGTTGCTCACCGACTGCATGGCGGCGTTCGAGCCCGACGATCCCGTCAGCTATGGCGGCAGCCGGGGAAGCCTGCTCGAGACGGCGCAGCAGGACCCGCCGGCGGCACCCCTATTCGCATTCGTCCGCACGCCTGCGTGGGGCGACGCCGACCCGATGCTGCACGCGGCCTTCTCGGAGCTGCTCGAGAGCCTTGGGACTCGCGCCGTTGAGGTGCAGATCCCCTCGCTCGCCGACGTCATCGCCGCCCAACGCCTCATCCAGCTCGCGGAGAATGCGCACTACTACGGGCCGCTTCTGCGTGCTTCGCCTGACCTGCTTTCGCAGGGGCTGAAGGATCGGCTCGAAGCCGGCCTCAAAGTCGACGTGCAGGACTACATCCGCGCCCTGACGGCGTGCGAGGGGACCTATCGCGTAGTGGCGGGCGTGCTCGGCGACTATGGCACGATTCTCACGCCGGCCGCAGCGGGACCGGCGCCCCGCGGGTTCGGCTCGACTGGGAACCCGGTGTTCAACGGGCTGTGGACCTACCTCGGCATGCCGGCGGTGACGCTACCGCTGCTCGAAGCCGACGAGCTGCCGATCGGCGTGCAACTCGTCGGCTCCCGGCGCGACGACGGGCGGCTCCTGCGCACCGCGCGCTGGCTCGTGTCGGCGCTGGAAAGCGCCGACTGATCGAGTCTCACGCACGTCGCGTGTTGTCGAGTTGGCGTCAGTCAGCCGACGGCCAAGGCGCCCACGGGAACGGCTTCGCCTCGCTCGCGCCCAGGAGATAGCGGCCGGTGTCGCCGATCCAGCGCGCCAACGAACGGCCGAACTGCACGATCGCCGGGTTGGGCTCGCCCGCGAACAAGAGCCACAGGAACTGAACGATCGCGCCGATCCACAGGATCCCCTGCGCGACGCCGAAGGCGAGCAGCAGAAGCAGCATGAACAGGCCGCGCGTCCACGTGGCGGAGTTGCTCAGCGTCGAAGGGCGTTCGGGTGTCGCTGTCGTCCGAATTGGTTCCATGAGCCAGATCTCCTCTCGACCGGACGCCGCTCCCTCGAACGCCACCCGGCCAAAAGCCCTCCGCAAAGGTAGCCTAGCGCAGGTGGGGCTCGGCAGGAAGCCCAGCCGGGCTCACGCCGGACCGCAAGGTTTGCCGCGCGTTAAGCCGCGCCCGGCAGCGAGGTCACGCCAGCTTGAAGGGCATGTCCTTGCCGGCGAAGAAGGCGTCGATGTTGTCGAGCGCCTCATAGCCCATCTGGTTGCGGGCCTCGATCGCGGCGGAGCCCAGGTGCGGGAACAGGAACGTGTTGGGCAGGTTGTAATAGCCTTCGTTGATTGCCGGCTCGCCGGCGAACACGTCGAGGCCGGCATAGCCGAGCCGGCCCGACTTCAAGGCGGCGATCATGTCGTCGTCCTTGACGAGGTCACCGCGCGCGGTGTTCACGACGACCGCGCCCTGCGGCAGCTTTTCGATCACGTCCTTGTTGAAGAAGTAGCGCGTCTCCGGCGTCGACGGCGCGTTGATGGAGAAGAACTGCGAGATCTTGAGCAGACTATCGAGGCTGTCGTGATAGGTGGCGCCGAGCTCTTTCTCCTTCTCCGGCGGCTGCCGGTAGATATCGTAGTAATGGATCTCCATGTCGAAGCCGCGCGCGCGCTTCGCCAGCGCCTGGCCAATCTTGCCGAAGCCGTAGATGCCGAGCTTCTTGCCATCGAGGCGCTGGCCGACGAGCTGCAGGGGCTGCCAGCCCGGCCAGGCGCGCGCGCGCACCATGCGCTCGCCTTCGGAGGCGCGGCGCGCGGAGCCCAAGAGCAGGAGCATGGCGATCTCGGCGGTGGCGACGGTCACGCCGTGCGGGGCGTTCCCGACCTTGATGCCGCGCGCCTTGCAAGCGTCGAGATCGATGTGGTCGAAGCCGATGGAGAACGTCGAGATGCATTTTATGTTCTCGGGCAGCTTCTCGATCAGGTCCTTGCGGCACTTCTCATTCAGCGTGATCAGCAGCGCGTCGACGCTCTTGGCCGTCGCAAGCAGCTCGTCGATCGTGATTTTCGGGTTATCGCCGTGCGCGATGACGTCGTAGGACGCCCGCGCGCGGGCCATGACGGCGTCGGGAAGTGGCCAAGTGATCAGGATCTTCTTTTTCGACATTTGTGGGCGGGCTCCCCGGACTTGATTTGATGCTCGACTTTATGGGCCACGGCGGGCGGTGGGCCTGCCGCTTGTGCCGCAAGGCGGAGGCCCTGACAAGCGGGCGCGGAACGGTGGGCAACGGATTATTCACCAAGCCGCAGGAAACTCCGCCCCAGCGCATCACGACGCCGCGGCGCAGCAATTTCGCCAGGGCCGGCGGCGCGAACGCGACAGACAGGGGAGCAGGCCCGTCATGATGAGAGCGCTCGTCATCTTGCTCGCCTTGCTGGCGGGCGCGAAACTGTGGACACAGGAGCGGCTTTACCGGGATGGGGCGCGCGAGGCGCTGCTGCTGGCGTACCGCGACCGCGCGATCGCCGCCTGCCAGATGTCGGCGCACGACACCCCGGCCAACCGCACCGCCGACCCGATCGGCCGGTTGAGCGACCGCTCGGCCCCGGTGAGCACGGCCTCGCTGCCCTTGTGGACCAAGCCGTCCTCGGTCGCGCTCGCGATCGGGCGCTCGAGCGCTCCCGTCAACATCTGGGAGATCAACAATGAGCTGTGGCCGGCGCGCTTCAAGCACCCGCACGTGGTGCTGACGGCGAACGACCGCGCGCCCCACGCGGTGTGCGAGTACGACGTGATCGAGGGCCGGGCCTACCTGACTCGCGATCGATAAGAATGGCTGGGTCGACTATAAGTTCAACAGCCCTGAGGACAAACGAGCCCCACGACAAGAGTTCGTACTTCGTGCGGGTAGGTGACTTCCTGGTTGGGGCTGGCGCGTACAAATACTGAGGAGCTACTAGTCCTGAACGCGGCAGCGCGTACACCGCATCGACCAGCGCACATCTGGCACGGGCTTACCGGCTGTGACGGTCTCAGTCTGACCCTGCAAGTACGGTGTCAGACCCTGAGGGTCGGACACCCGATCAAAGGTCAAAACTTGATGCGCACGCCGCCATAGGCGGCAAGCGGCGCACCAGGGACAATCGTCTCCGGGTTGGTGAAGAAGTTGGAGCCAAGACCGGCCGCAGCGGCGGCTCCATTGGCATTGTCGAGGCTGAAGTAGTTTCCAAAGAGACCGTAATGGGCGTTGAACAGGTTGTCGATCAGCCCATAGATCTGGACGTTCTTAGTGACATCGTAAGAGCCGTGCACGTTGACCGTGGCATAGCCTGCAAGGGGCGCATTCGAGTTGGCCCAGTCATTGTAGAAAATTTGATTGCTGGCAACGACGACGTCGAAGCCACCCTTGATC
>CAXMLT010000522.1:0-3539 GCA_964194245.1 uncultured Hyphomicrobium sp. | reverse complement strand
GGGGCGAGCGCTCGCCCCGGATCTGCGATCCATCGTGCAGGCGCGCTGCGTGCTCGACCTCCATGCGCGAGCCCGCGATCAGCGGCACCCGCTGGTGCAGCGACTTCGGAGCGATTTCCAGCACACGCTCGCGTCCGGTGGTGGCCGCGCCGCCCGCCTGCTCCACGATCCACGCGATGGGGTTCGCCTCGTAGATCAGCCGCAGGCGACCGTTGCGGAAGTCGCGGCGCTTGTCGCCCGGATAGAGGTAAATGCCGCCGCGCGACAGGATGCGGTAGATGTCGGCGACCGGCGTGCCGGTCCAGCGCATATTGAAGTCGCGGCCGCGCGGACCATCCTTGCCGCGCTTGCAATCATCGACGTAGGTCTGGATGGGATCGTCCCAGTGGCGCGCGTTCGAGGTGTTGATGGCGTACTCGCTGGTGCGCGGGGGGATCTCGACCTTCGCGTGCGTGAGCACGAACTTCTGCTGATTCCGGTCGAGCGTGAAGATCTGCGTGCCGGCGCCGACGCTGACGACGAGCACGATCTGGGGACCGTAGAGGAAGAAGCCGCCCGCAAGCTGGTTGACTCCCGGCTGCAGGAAGGCCGACGGCTCCTCGTTGTGCTCGAGTGCGGGCAGAACCGTGAAGATCGTGCCGATCGAGGCGTTGGCGTCGGCGTTGGACGAGCCGTCGAGGGGATCGATGGCGACGAGCAGCGGCGCCTTGGCGTCGAGCAGAAGCGGGTCTTCCATCTCCTCGGAGGCGACCGCCGCGACCGGGGCTGAGCGCAGCGCCGTCACGATGCGGTCGTTGGCGAGAACGTCGATCTCCTTCTGGTCGTCGACATCGCCGCGCTTGCCCGTCGACCGCCCGAGCGGGCCCGCGAGCGCGCCCTGGCTCAGGACATCCGCGATGCCAAGACTAGCGTCTGCCAGGGCGCCGACGACGCCTGCCACAGCCAGCCGCGCAGACCTCCCACGGGCCCAGCCGGCAAAATAGCCGGCAAGCGACTGCTGCTGGTTCATCCTTGGAGCGCTCCCATTCGCCCTTGTAACGGCCGCGCTGCTTTCGCGGCTCTGTTCGTTCTTTGTATTCTAAATCCGGCCACCTGCGCGAGCGCGGTCTGCTTTTTTCCTTGCGGGAACAGGGTTTGAGTTGTGCTGCGCAACCTGGAGCCCCTCCCTGGCGCCCTTCCCGCCAAAAGTGACTAAAAAACACTCACACAACCTACCGTAGTGCTTCGCGCGAGCCTGAAGTAGCCTCGACACGACGCGACTCGGAGCCGGATGGGCGCCGGCTTCATGGTCGGCACCCGCCAGCGGGTCTCGTTTCGTGGCGCGAGGGGGATTTTGTGCGGCGAGCGGTGCGGAACGGGCCGCAGGCGAACGGCTGTGCGGTTGCCCAAGCGTTGCGGCGATGCCGGGGCCGGCTGATCGCGGCCGCTCTCCTGTCCGGCCTGATCAACGTGCTGGCGCTCGCCGGCTCGCTCTACACGCTCGAGATCTACAACCGCATCCTGCCCTCACGCAGCGAGGTCGCGCTCGCGCTTTTGACGCTTGCCATGGTGGCGCTCTTCGCCGCGAGCGGCATCCTCGATTTTTTTCGCGCGCGCCTGCTCGGGGAAGCGGCGCTGCGTTTCGACCGGGCGCTGAGCGCGCGCGTCTTCGCTAGCCATGCGAGATCGGCGGTCGCGTTCTCGAAGGGGAGCGTCGACGACCAGCCCCTGCGCGACCTCGACCAGATACGCGCATTCCTGTCGGGCCCAGCACCGGCCGCGCTGTTCGACGTGCCGTGGCTTCCCGTCTGTCTCGGCGCAATCTACCTCCTGCATCCCCTGCTCGGCGTCTTCGCCACGGGGGCAGCGGGCCTCCTGCTCGGGCTCACGCTCGTGGCGGAGCGCGGCAATCGCGGCCGCGGGGCGCACGCGGCCCGGACAGCGCGCGCAAGATGGTCCTTTGCGAGCACCGCACGCGGGGCGGCAGCGACTGGGCAAACGTCTATCGAGAGCGGATTGCATCGGCGGTGGACGAGGCTCAATCGCCGGCACCTGCAAGCGCAAGCACTTGCGGCGCGCCGTGCGAGTGTGCTCAGCGCGGCCGTAAAAGCGGTGCGGCCGGCGCTGCAATCTGGGATCCTCGGGACCGGAGCCTTTCTCGTCATCGACGGCAAAATGGCCGCCGGGGCGATATTTGCGGCCTCGATCATCCTCTCACGCACGCTCGCGCCGTTGGAGATGGCGGCTGCGCATTGGCGCAGCCTCGCCGTGGTGCGCCAGTGCCATGCCCGGCTGAGCGCGGTGCTCGGCGCCCGCGAGCAGCATGCCCCTCCGTCGGCATCGCGGCCGCGACCGCACAGATCCCTCGTGGCGGAGCGGCTGTCGGTATCCGTTCGCGGCCGCGCAGACCCAGTCCTGCGCGAGGTAAGCTTCGAGCTACAGGCCGGAGATGGCCTCGCCATCATCGGACCTACCGGCTGCGGCAAGTCCACGCTCGCCCGCGCGCTCGCCGGCATCCTGAAGCCCGAGTCGGATCACGGAGCCGTCCGGGTCGACGGCGTCGCTCTTGCCGATTGGAGTCCCGCAGAGCTCGGCGCTCACATTGGCTATCTTCCGCAGGACGCCCGCCTGATCGATGGAAGCATCGCCGACAACATTTCGCGCTTCGATGAGAGCGCGAGCGGCGAGAAGGTCGCGGCCGCGGCGCGTGCCGCCGGCGTGAACGGCCTGATCGAGCTCTTGCCGCTCGGCTACCGCACACAGATCAACGGCGTGCACGAGGCGCTTCCTCTCGCGCTTCTGCGCGGCATCGCTCTTGCGCGTGCGCTCTATGGCGACCCGTTCCTCGTCGTGCTCGACGCGGCCGACACGAACCTCGACGCCGAAGGCGATGCCAGATTGGCAAGCGCGATCGCGACCGTGCGCCGGCGTGGCGGCATCGTCGTCGTCGTGGCCAATCGCAGGCAGCCGTCGAAAACGTGCTTGCGCTGGCCGATGGCCGCGTCGCGGCGTTCGGGCGAAAGGAGGAGGTCCTCAGCGCGGTTCTGCGCCAATCGCCGGCTCTGCACGTGCGGCTGCAGAGAACGGGGACGCAGTAACCCGCCAGCCGGCGACGTGACGGCTCCGCGGCCTAGCCCGCCTCTCCGCGGCCGATGCCGAGGTACTGGAAGCCCGCGTCCTTCGCGAGCTGCACCGGAAAGACGTTGCGCAGATCGACGAGAACGTTGCCGCGCATCGTCTTCCTTGCCTGGTCAAGGTTGAGCGCGCGGAACTCGTTCCACTCGGTGACGACGGCGAGAATGTCGGCGCCATTCGCGGCATCGAGCGCGCTCTCGCACCACACGACGCCGGGCAGCAGCGCCTCGCCATGCTTCTTGCCCTGCGGGTCGAACACCCGCACGGTGGCACCGCGCTCCTGCAGCATCGGCACGATCAGCAAGCTCGGAGCATCGCGCATATCGTCGGTGTTGGGCTTGAAGGTGACGCCGAGCATGGCCACCGTCTTGCCGCGCACCGAGCCGCCCGAAGCGCGCTCGATACGGCTCCCCATCCCAAACTTT
>CAXMLT010000521.1:0-4659 GCA_964194245.1 uncultured Hyphomicrobium sp. | reverse complement strand
TGCCGAGCAGCTGCTCGGCAAGTCGCTGGAGGCGCTGGAGCGCCGCGATCCCAAGGTGGCTGAGGAAGTGGTCGCCGCCGACCGTTCGATCGATACGCTCGAGCGTGAGATTGAGGAGCAGGTCATCTCCATGGTCGCGCGCCGCCAGCCGATGGCGGACGACCTGCGCCACATCATGGGCGCGCTGCGCATCACCACGGACCTGGAGCGCATCGGCGATCTCGCCAAGAACATAGCTAAGCGCGCGCTCGCTATCGCGGACGAGTCGCACCCCAAGCCACTGATGTCGGGCATCCGCCACATGGTGGAGCTGGCGCTACATCAGTTGAAGGAGGTGCTCGACGCCTACGCCGAGCGCGACGCCGACAAGGCGCTGGCGGTTTGGCGCAACGACGCCGAGATCGACGCGATGTACAACTCGCTGTTCCGCGAGCTGCTGACCTACATGATGGAGGATCCGCGCAACATCGGCATTTCCACGCATCTCCTGTTCGGCGCCAAGAACATCGAGCGCGTCGGCGATCACACGACCAACATCGCCGAGACGGTGCATTTCCTCGTGCGCGGCTTCAACATCACGGACGATCGTCCCAAGGACGATCAGACGAGCTCCACGCTCATCTCGGGCACCTGATGGCTGAAGGTGGGGCGATCTCGATGTCCGCGAAGGTCCTGATCGTCGAGGACGAGGCGCCTCTCGCTGAGATGCTGCGCTACAACCTCGAGGCAGAGGGCTTCCGCGTCATGCACGCGGAGACCGGCGAGGAGGCGCTCATCCTCTTGCAGGAGGAGCATCCCGACCTCGTCGTGCTCGATTGGATGCTGCCAGGAGTGTCGGGCATCGAGCTGTGCCGGCGCCTGCGCTCCAAGTCGGATTCCCGCAATGTGCCGATCATCATGCTGACGGCGCGCGGCGAGGAGACCGACCGCATCCGCGGGCTCTCGACCGGCGCCGACGACTACGTCGTGAAGCCGTTCTCGCTGCCGGAGCTGATGGCGCGCGTGAAGGCGATCCTGCGCCGCACCGCGCCCGACCGCATGGCCGAGGTCTTGAAGATCGGCGACATCGAGCTCGACCGTGCCGCCCATAAAGTGACGCGCGGCCTGCGCCAGGTGCGCCTCGGGCCAACCGAGTTCCGCCTGCTCGAGTTCCTCCTGGAGAGCTCGGGCCGTGTGCTGTCGCGCGCGCAGCTCCTCGATGGCGTTTGGGGCCGCGATGCCTTCGTCGACGAGCGCACTGTTGACGTGCACATCGGGCGGCTGCGCAAGGCGCTCATCCGCGGCAACGAGCGCGACCCCATCCGCACCGTGCGCTCAGCCGGCTACGTGTTCGGCGATCGCACCGAAGCCTGATCCTCGGATTGAGCGGAGTTGGAGTTAAGCGGGAGCCGGCTCAGACCGGCTCCTTGCGCCCCGCCGCCACGTCTATGACCATCGGCTCGACGAACTCGCGCTCGCGGCGTCTTGTCTGCGGCGGCTGGAAGGCCCGTCGCGCATGGAACTCGCAATAGGGCAGGCCCGGGACCTTGTTCTTGCCGCAGAAGTGGAAGTCCGCGGCTTGCGGATCACCGATCGGCCAGCGGCAGCTGCACTCAGTCAGCGTCTGGATGTACTTGCGCTCGTTCATCGGAATGACGAGCTCCTCCACCGGCGGGACGAAGGCATCGACCTCCTGATAGAGCGCGCGAAAGGCGGGGTTGCCCAAGGGCGAGAAGCGCGTCTTCGCCATGCGTTTTGCCGCCATGCGGGGCCGCGGGCGATGGCTCTTCATGCGCGAGGTGGTGGCGCGCCCCGAGAGGCCGAGCCTGTGCACCTTGCCGATGACGGCGTTGCGGGTGACGCTGCCGAGCCGCCCCGCGATCTGGCTAGCACTCAACCCTTCGGCCCAGAGCTTCTTCAACAGCTCCACGCGCTCATCCGTCCAAGCCATTAGATCGCTCCCTGAACATTCAGGGGCGGGCGCCCTGCGGCACTCACCCATTGACGTTCGGCACGGACGACGAGGCGCGCGAAGGCCTAAGCGCAAAGACGCTGTGACCACCGCGACGAGCCACGGGCCCGACCGGATTTGACGCTTACTGGGATGACGCTTGGACTATCGACGTGCCCCACGCGGCGAGCGGCACACGCTTCGCCTGGACACGCATCGGGCCAATCGTGAAGCTTCGCGGCGACGGCCGACGAGGTCTCAGGCTCCGATGGGTGCAACCTACAACAAGGGGAATTCGACCTTCAAGATCAGCGATTGGAAGATGGGTCCGCGGCCACGGGAAGGTGGCATATTCGCCACATGCAACTCTGCACCAGTGGCTCTAAGTTGCTGCAGCGCCTGGAGGAACCGAGTGCTCCACAGGCCGCGCTCCGCCGGCGATCAAGCCAAAACTGCGTGTGCGGTTTCGTTGACAGGCTAAAGGCGCGCGCGTATCTACAATCGCTCAAGGGCCGCCGCGGAAGGCGGCTTTTTTGATTTTCTAGCGAATGATCGCTGCAATGGGACGGGCCCCAATGTCCGCATCCGTGGCGGCCTCGGACCATAAAACCAAGGCCGCTGCTCATACAACCGGGCCGTCACCCGCGGTGATGGCGACCTACGCACGCCAGGATCTCGTCTTCGAGAGCGGGGAAGGTAGCTGGCTGATCGCCACGAATGGCGACCGCTACCTCGACTTTGCCTCGGGCGTCGCGGTGAATGTGCTCGGCCACGCCCACCCCAAGCTCATTGCGGCCCTCTCCGCCCAGGCCGAGAAGATTTGGCACACGTCCAACCTGTATCGGGTCGCGGGCCAGGAGAAGCTCGCCGAGCGACTGGCGGCGGTGACGTTCGCCGAGCGGGTGTTCTTTTGCAATTCCGGCGCCGAAGCTTGCGAGGCGGCGATCAAGACGGCGCGGCGCTACCATTATGTCAGTGGCCGGCCCGAGCGCTGGCGCATCATCACCTTCGAAGGCGCCTTCCACGGCCGCACGCTCGCGACTATTTCCGCCGGTGGCAACGAGAAATACCTTGAGGGCTTTGGGCCTCCGGTCGAAGGCTTCGACCACGTGCCGTTCGCCGATCTTGCCGCCGTCGAGCAGGCGATCGGGCCGGAGACGGCCGCGATCATGATCGAGCCGGTGCAAGGCGAGGGCGGCGTCAACGTCGCGCCGCTCGAGTACATGCGGGCGTTGCGCGAGCTGTGCGACCGCCACGGTCTTCTGCTCGTCCTCGACGAGGTGCAATCCGGCATGGGCCGCACGGGGGCGCTGTTCGCCCACGAGTGGGCCGACATTACGCCTGACATCATGGCGATCGCCAAGGGTATCGGCGGCGGCTTTCCGCTTGGCGCGCTACTGGCGAACAGCGAGGCCGCAAAGGGCATGACGGCCGGAACGCACGGATCGACCTTCGGCGGCAATCCGCTCGCGACCGCAGTCGGCAACGCCGTGCTCGACGCGGTGCTCGAGCCGGGCTTCCTCGATGACGTGCGCAAAAGGGCGCTGCGGCTGAAGCAGGCGCTTGCTGCCGTGCAGGACGAGCACCCGGGTCTCGTCGAGGACGTGCGCGGTACAGGGCTCTTGATGGGCATCAAGGTCAAGACGGCACCGGCCGACGTCGTGAAGGCGGCGATTGCCGAGAAGCTGCTGTTGGCCGGAGCCGGTGGCAACGTCGTGCGCCTTTTGCCCCCGCTCAATGCTACGGACGAGGAGATTGCGGAGGCTGCCGGCCGGCTTTCGCGCGCGCTATCCCGCCTGGAAGGTAGAAGCTCGTGAGAAATGTCCCCGGGCTCGCCGGGCGGAGCGTCATGGCAACGAAAAGCAAGCCCGCGCCCGCGTCGAGGCATTTCCTCGATCTCGACGGGCTCGACGTGAAGACTCTGCGGCGCATCATCGACATGGCGCACGCGATGAAGCGCGCCGGCAAACGCGTGCCGGCGAAGATGCGCCCGCGTGGCATCGAGGACGCGCTGCTCGTCACCATCTTCGAGAAGCCGTCGACGCGTACGCGCATCTCCTTCGATGTCGCCATGCGCCAGCTCGGCGGGCAGACGATCTCGCTCAACAACACGGATTTGCAGCTCGGGCGCGGGGAATCGATCGCGGATACAGCGCGCGTGCTCTCGCGTTACGTCGATGCCATCATGATCCGCGCCAACAAGCACGCGACCCTGACCGAGTATGCCGACCACGCCACGGTACCCGTCATCAACGGGCTGACCGACCGCACCCATCCCTGCCAGATCATCGCCGACATCATGACGTTCGAGGAGGTGAAAGGCCCCATCGCCGGGCGCCGGGTCACCTGGACCGGCGACGGCAACAACGTCGCCGCCTCCTGGATCCATGCGGCGGCCCGGTTCAAGTTCAAGCTGACGATCGCCTGCCCCCCGCAGCTCAACCCGGAGAACAAGGTTCTCGCCTGGGCCAAGCGCGAGGGCGCCGACATCCTGCTCACCGATGATCCCGCCGAGGCCGTGACCGATGCCGACTGCGTGGTGACGGACACCTGGGTCTCCATGGGCCAGCAGAGCGACGCGCCGCGGCGCAAGCAGCTGCTGGGTCCTTATGCCGTCGACGAGGCGCTGATGAAATCCGCCGCGCCCGGGGCCATATTCATGCATTGCCTGCCGGCCTATCGCGGGCTCGAGGTGGCGGCTGCCGTCATCGACGGACCCCAGTCTGTCG
>CAXMLT010000520.1:0-5679 GCA_964194245.1 uncultured Hyphomicrobium sp. | reverse complement strand
ATCTTGACGGACGCGACCCCGCGGCTCGGGCGCGCATGGATCGTCAGCCTTTGACCCAAAAGCGACATTGAATGCAGGAGCAGTTGCTGTATCACTGTGCGTATGCCCAAACTGGAGTTTCATGAAGTAGATGCCGCGCGCTGGGGAGATTTTGAGCGCTTGTTCGAGAGCCGAGGTGGCCCGAAATCCTGCTGGTGCATGGTTTGGAGAGCAGGTGCGAAAACCAACAAGGGCGTGGATCGCAAATTTGCGATACGTCGGTACGTCAGCAAAGAGACGCCGATCGGACTACTGGGCTATTCTGAAGGGGAACCCGTTGCATGGTGCTCGATCGCGCCCAGGCCAACCTACCGTGATCTTGGCGGCCCGAACCGGGGTGGCGAATTGCCCGAACAAGTATGGTCGTTGGCCTGCTTCTTCATTCGTCGAGACTTGCGTGGACAGGGACTGACCAAACAAATCATCGAAGCAGCGGTGCAGCACGCCGAGAAGCGTGGTGCTACCGTGATCGAAGCGTATCCCGTCGATCCAAGCTCCCCCAGCTATCGCTTTATGGGATACGTACAGACGTTCGTATCGGCAGGATTTTACGAGGTTGGCCGAGCTGGAACACGTCGGCATGTCTTGCGCCGCGAATTGCGCAAGTAACTTGGTCCGCTTCTGGCCCATCCGAGACATGGCGCCAGCTCGGGAAGTCGTCCACGACTCCGGTTTATGAGTTCGTGGCCTAGTCATATGGTCGAACGGACCCCGCAGACACCAGCCTGCGAGGCCAATCTTCCTGAGCTAAGCCGCGGCAAGTTGGACGGACGTACCGCTCTTCGACGTGGCCAGGATAACGGCGCCGGCCGCAGCAAGCTCGTGCAGGATGTCGTGTGCGCGAGACTTGCCAACGCCGAGAAGCTTCCCAATGCCGCGTTGGCCACCCTCAATGCGTCCACCTTGGGCCTTGAGCAAGTCGATGACGTTGGCGGGCATCCTCTGTCCACCTGGACCCGAGCCGCCCTGGCTGCCACCACCGCCTTTGCGTGTCCGCTTACGCCTCTCCTTCACGCTTGAGGCGGACACCGGCTTGCTAGAACGTGCGGGCGTTTTGACAGGGGCGGACACCTGTGCAGGCTGAGGCGGATTAACCTCTTCCGGCGTCGGCTGACCGGACACCTCAGGACGCAAGCTCATCGCCAGCACACCCGCCAGCGCAGAGCCGATCTCCAAGGCCAGGACGGGAACGAGTGCGAGCCATTCCGAGATCGTCGTCGCCGGCAGTTTGAAGCCTAGTGCGGAGAGGTAGGCGGATAGCGCAGAAGCGCCGGGGTCAGCGTCCTTCACTTGGGTTTCCTTGGCCGCAGTGACGCCGGCGGGCAACGGCTGAGCAACGATGGCTTGCAGAGTGGCGCGACGTTCGGCCCTGGTCTTCTCGGTTTTGAGATCGGTCACCAGGGGACAGACCGTGCGTGTGACCCTGCCGTTGACCTCAGTACAGCCGTCCGCACCGGGCGTCAGCATTAGCTCGCTTATCTGCCGTTGAAGCTCGGAGGCAGGGCGCGCGGCGGGAAGGGAAGCTAGTTCTGTCTGAGCCGCCTCATAACGATCTCTGGCGTGCTTGGCGTCGGTTTCAGCATCGGCGTTTGCCCTCAGTGCGGCTTCGCGCTTCGCAACCACGTCGCCGCGAGCGCCGGCCATCAAGGTCAACTCAGCCGTCAATGAGTAGGCTATTGCCACCAAGGCCATCAGCGCCAAGAGAGCACCGCGCACGACCGACCACGAGCGGAAGGCCATGAAGGCGGCAGCAAGCGATAGAGGCTTCGCGATCTCAAGAGTTACGGCCATGAGGACCATGAGTGCCGCTAGGCCGAAGCCGTGCTGCGAACCTGTGGTCCAAGCGTAGATCGAGCCGAGACCAGCGCTCGCCAGCACGAGGCCGGTGGCACTGATTTGCGCGAGGAGGCGTGTGGGAGTTGAGACGGATTGTGAAGTGATGCGGGCCAAGGCTTTGAGGCGACTCGGCCGGATTTGTTGAGCTTTACAACTGATAGATTTTGGGCTTCTTTTGGCCATGGGTTTTCAGTCCTTACACGAGGATTGAAGATCAAGGGCCGTTCAGGTGTTGAAGCACCTGTGCGGCCCGCTTCATTTTGGGGGGTGACAGTTGAGTCTCAGTAAAGCTACCTCAGCTCGCCCGCCCATACGCGCCACCAGATCGGCTTTTCGAGTGACAGCACGTCGAGAACGGTGCAGATGGCATCGGCTTTGAAGCACAGCCAGTACCGCCACCACTCGGGGATGCGCCGGTCCATATCGAACTCGGCAACGTCGTAGTACGCACAGGCGATGCCGTAGCCAGCGTCGCGCATCGATAGTAGCTTGCTCTTGATGCGGTAACCGGCGAATACCAACTCGCGGCGCACGGTGCGATAGATCGTATTAACTGACATGGGTATCCTCCTCTTTTCGCTGTGGAATTGCAGACAGCGGAATGAGGCTGCTTCGACGACTCGCCGTCAATAGTGCGGTGTACACTCACGCCGCTCGCACTGCGCTTTTCGACGAGAGTGGAATCAATTTGCATCAGTACATGAGAGCGTGATTAGTACATGCGGGCGTGATTGCGAGCTAAGTCGCGGCATTAACATGCCGACTCAATGCGCTGATATGACTCCATTTTTAGAGTCCGAGCTTTCGCACCTTCGCCCTCAGCACCAGCCAATCACCGCGACCACGATCTAGTGCACCGCCGAGAACGTCTTCGAGTGGCAGACCGCGCTTGAGGTCGAGCCAGATTGCATGAGGCTTCCGGCCAAGACGCAGCGACCACTCTCCGATTGTGCGGGTCTCGCCGTTGTAGTGAACCTCGATGCGCCTGAGGCGGTGGGTGCGGCCGGGAATGGTGCGAAGCTTGAAACGTTGACGCGCGTTTCGGTAGGCGGTTGGCTTTCGCACTTGGGCGTCACCACTGCGGCGCAAATTCATACGCGAGCACCAGCCACGGGGCGCCCCAGATCAGCGTCGCCGCCAAAAGAGTTAGTGTGAGCATGTCGTCTTCCGTCTCCTCTTCGGTTTTGCCACTCGGGCGATGATCTCTGGCGGCGCCTCCCCGGCAAACTTCAGCTCATACATCGGAGGCGGTGCTTTCTCGTACTTGGGTGCGCCTAGACCCACGGGGCAATGAGACTGCCGATAGCCTTCTCCCGCACCATGGAGATGCACCCTGCCGCAGAAGTCGCACGGCACTAGCCAGGCTTCGAACTCACGCCGCGCAAACTTGGGGGTGCGGAGTAGTGCTGGGGGGACGCTGTACGCTGGCAGAACGGGAATGTCGGACACTTTGAAAATCCTTTGGTTGGGCAATTCGTCACGAATGCACTTGGGAGGGTGTTGATGGGGCAAAGAGAGACGGGTACGCGAAACTAGGTTCCCGCCGATCAGCCTTATTCGGGCCTGGCGTGGAGCGCGCGGGGCCGAAGGGCTGAAAACTGATTAGAGCGGTGTGCCAGGGGTGTGCCGGGCGCACGAGCGGTGAGCCAGGTTTTTATCAATGTTTCCGGGCCTTTTTGGGGGGTGGCACACCGTGGCACGGGTTGGCCCCCCATTCCCCTATAGCGTCCACACGGCTCTCCCTGGCTCTACTCCTCTTATTATTTTTTATCTCTCTATCGATACGGTGAGCCAGGTGAGCCATGAGCCGGAAACGCCTTATTTGGCGGGGGGTTTAGGGTGGCACACGTGCGTGCGACCACCCGAGCCGCCCCTGTGCCACTTGGATGCTTAGTCCTTTCGCTTGTAGAAGCCGTATACGCGCGCATCGCGGTCCTTGTGGATGTTGTCCGCTGCCCACTCGTACCAAGTAGACAGCTCTGCGCTCGTGCCGTTGTGATACCCGCGAAGCCTCTCGCCTTTGCCTTTCCGTTTCTGTTGGGGCGTCCAGCCGTTTACACGCATGACACGGGCGATGCTCTTCGCGTGCGCGTCCTTGCGCTTCGACACGTCAGACAACCCCACCGCTGCGTACAGGCACTCGGTTGCGATAAAGCCGTCTTCGATGTCCGCAATTAGGTCGCCAAGACGCTCTTCGATTGGGTCGATCACTTCACGCTTCTGCTGCTCAACCACAGCTAGATCGAACTCGGCGGGCGTGAGGTAAATGCGTTCGCCCTGGGCCTCGTAGTATGCCGACTCGCCCCATAGTTGGTCGCGGTCGGTGGCGAGTGCTTTTTGATCGACCTTATCCACCTCCACACACCAAAAGCGCCGGTTGCCGGTTTTGCTCATGAGGTACTGGCTCTCGTTTGTCGTGCCCCCCAAGATGAATTGGCGCGCTACGTCCGAAACGAAGTGGCCATAGGCACCGCGCGCACGATCTACCTGACGACTACAAAATGCCTTCACACTTTCGATGTCCCGCTTGCTGAGACCCGACAATTCTGAACACTCGATAACCCACGCGTTCGATGTGTTCTCGATTACCTCGCGTGCATTGTCGCCAAGGTTGACGCCATCCGTGAACCACTCACCGGCCAGTATTTTGAACGCTTGCGATTTACCTGCGTACTCTTTGCTTTCGAGCACCAACATGTTGTCCATTTTGGCGCCGGGTGCTCGCACTCGCCGGACGCCGCCGATAAGCCATTTGCGCCCTACTGTCTTCGTGTAGGGCGTGCTCTTGGCCCCGAGATAATCCGTCAGCCAAGTGCCAATGCGCGGCTTGCCGTCCCACCGCTTCTGAGCTTCGGCAAGGTAGTTACGCACAGGATGAGCGGTGCGCTTTGAGCCTGCCCACAACAACCCAGCTTCGAAAAGTTTTTCTGTTACGCGGCACCCCGCCTCGTGCATCTGAAGCCATAGATCGCGGGTAACGTCGTCCTCTAAGCATCGATCAATTCTGGCGCCGGTTCGGACGTATGTCTTGCGGTTAAACTCGTTGAACCACGGCTGCGCGCCAATCGCGTCTAGGAAGTAGCAGACGTTTCTTACGCTCCCTGGATCGGGGTTGTTGTTCTTCTTATCTGGCCACGGCGATGTGACGGTTACGCCGCCTTCTGGCTTCCACCCCTTCGCCCTCGCATCGTGAATGATGCTTCCGACTGTAACTTTCTGCCCACGCGTGTCCTTTACGTTGAAGGTTTCCCAGCGGTAGTCCACGTCATCAGGATCGAACTCGCTACTATTGGCCGCCCACTCTTCCCAAGCTGGCTTGGCCTTGTCGCCGAACTCACGCTTAAGCGCCAAGCCGTACTCAATCCACGTCGGACGGTCGTCGGCTTCTTCGGTCAAGAACGTAAGCGCATCAGCCATTTGCTCCAGCGTGTATTTAACTTGTGGGCGCAGAGCCTCAATGGCGGCGGAGACGTGCACCAGAGCGCTGTTCGTCGAGGCTGGTTCAACCTCCTTCGGGCCAAACTCTTTGAGAAGTTTCGCGCCGCCGTAAGCCTGCACTCCCTCTTCGGGAGCTTTGACGGTGCAAAGGTACGGCTTTCGTGTCTTACGGTGATACGTGCCAGCTAGACGCATGACGCGTGGCGGGTCTTTCACCTGCTTGTCGCCGCCGTACTCTTGGGCAAACCTATCCTGTATCGCTGCGTACTCTTCGAACGTCAGCTCGCCTGGTGCAGTAAGAAAGTAATCGTGCCGCCCATGCTCGGAGCTGAGAATACTGAACGATGGCGCTATTGGGTACGGCTT
>CAXMLT010000519.1:0-1759 GCA_964194245.1 uncultured Hyphomicrobium sp. | reverse complement strand
CCGGCGTCGCGGAGCTGGCGGAAGCCGACCTCTTGCACGATGAGATCGCGGGCGAACCTGTTGGCCGTCTCGACGATGATTGTCCGCACGCCGTTGCCGGCTATTGCTGCAAGCATTGCAGCGAAGCCCGGGCGCGTGTCGATGGCATCGGCGCCCGACACGGCCTCGTCGTAGAACTCTCCGGCGAGCTGATAGGCTGCGCTCTTTGCGAAGGTGCCTATAGCCGCGCGCTGGCGCTTCGCGCTGTCCTTCTCGCTGCCGACGTTGGTCGCGGAGCTGGTCCGCAGGTAGGCAAAGGCTTTTTTGGTCATGGCTCGTGTTCCTCAGAGGTCGCCGTTGTGTGTCGTCCGTGCCGCTCGCTTGCGGCAACAACTCGTTTCGACTTGGTCTCCGGGTTTCAAACCATCCTCAGATTGTCTGACATACTTTGCCCACCGATGCAAGTAAAATCCAAGCACATTCAGGGGCTTCGGCAGCCGTGCGGCGACCGCTAAAGGGCTGCCAATGCCTCAGCTTCCCGGCCTAAGAGCGCCACGCGTATCGCGGTTCTGGCGACGATACTCGGAGCACGAGCTGCATCGGCCGGGGGTGGGGACCCCCTGGGCCTCTGCCTGCCTGGGCCTAGTGCCCGTCTGACCCACGGCCAATTTCGGTAGATGGTTAACGTAACGCGGACAAGCGGCAGTGTGTGATGCCCACGATGTGGGATGTAATCCCGGCCGCATAATCCTGCTCACAGTTCGTTCCGCTGCTTGGCCTCGCGCACGACTGACTCGACAAGGATCAGCAGCGTACCGACAAGGAGAAGGCCACCCGCAATCCCAGGGTTGACGCGCAGCCAATCGACGAGACCTGCAACGGCCGCCACCAGGACGAGGATTGAGATGGTCAGCCTTGCATCGGCTAGAAACATACCCACGAGTTCCTTGGCCACGTCGCCGAAAATATTTGTCATCGAGCCTCCACTGGCTTCGCCCTCAACACGACTGCCGTCGCGAGGCCGACCGCTAGGAACAGCCCGACGAACACCACCAAAGCGAGATCGTGTCCTGGCCACTGCACACCAAGACCTTCGCCGGTCCAAAAAACTCCGAAGGCAGAAAGCATGCACCCGACTCCGAATTTCAATGAGTTCTCGGGAATTTGCGCGAGCGGTCGGTGGACAATGACACCCACGCAGAGAATGACTGCGCATGCTGCCAAAGCTCCGACCGCGGCGGGCCATATCAATCCGCGTCCAGCGCCAACTGCTATGACGATGAAGACCACTTCCAGTCCTTCCAGCAGCATGGCCTTGAATGCGGCCAACCCGGCGATCCAATCGAGTGACGCGCGTCGTCGTGCGGTCTCAGTCAATTGCAAAGTCTCCGACGCGAAGACGGCGTCTTCGTTATGAAGTGGGATGATCCCAGCCCCGCGTAGAACTGCCTTGCGCAGCCATCCCAGCCCGAACACCAGGAGCAGCACGCCTATGAAAAGCTGCAAAAGGTGCAGAGGGACGCGCTCGAGGAGAGGTCCGAGCAGAACGACCAATAATCCCAGCACCCCGAGGGCACCCAGCGTTCCCATCGCCGCTGGCCGCCAGCCACGCAGCGTTGCGACGGCGAGGATGATCGTGAACGCCTCGACGACCTCAACGAGCGACGCGACGAATGCGGCGCCGACGGCTGGCGCGGCAACCGCCCAAGGAACAAGCTCCACGAAAGTCTCTTTCTGCGCGACGAGGTAAACGAAACCACTGTCTTTAGCGTTGTAAGAC
>CAXMLT010000518.1:0-2068 GCA_964194245.1 uncultured Hyphomicrobium sp. | reverse complement strand
GCGCCCGCCGTGCGCCTGTTGCGGCGGGCCGGTCTGCCCAACATGCCCGCCGTCCTCCTCGTCGTCGTGTTTGCGTTCGCGATCATCTTCGGCATCGGTGCGCTCATCACCCAGCAGGTCGGAAACCTGGTCCAGGAGATCCCGCGCTACCAGCTGACCCTGACCGACAAGATCAAGATGCTGAAGAACGTCACGGTGGGCAGCGGCGGTGCCATTGAGCGCGCCACTGCCACGCTGAAGGATATCAAGAAGGAGCTCGACAAGCCCGAGGCCAAACCCGTGCCGCCCGTGCCTGTCACGCTAACGCCGCTCGGCGGTGGAAGCTTCGGCAAGCCGGATTCGGCGCCTTTGCCCGTCGAGGTGCATACGCCGGAAGCCACCGCGTTTAATCAGTTCCAGCGCATCATCGGCATCGTGCTGGCACCGCTTGCGACCACCGGCATCGTCATCCTGTTCGTCTTGTTCCTGCTGTTGCGGCGCGAGGATGTGCGCGATCGCGCCATCAGCCTGCTCGGCTCGAACGATCTCGAAAAATCGACGACAGCCATGGATGACGCCGGCGACCGGCTCTCGAGCTACTTCCTGGCGCTCACGGCGATCAACGCGGCCTACGGTTGCGTCATCGGCTTCGCGCTCTACTTCATAGGCGTACCGAGCCCTATCCTTTGGGGCGTGCTCGCCATGCTGATGCGGTTCGTGCCATTCATCGGCTCCGTCATCGCCGCGATCTGTCCGCTGCTTCTCGCCGCTGCCGTCGATAGCGGCTGGACCATGTTCCTGTCGACGCTCGCCCTATTTGTCGTCAGCGAGCCAATCATGGGCAACATCATCGAGCCAATCATCCAGGGGAACCGCACCGGGCTGTCGCCGCTAGCCATCATAATCTCGGCCGCGTTCTGGACGCTGCTGTGGGGCCCCATCGGCTTGCTGTTGGCGATCCCGCTCACCGTGGTCCTCGTCGTGCTCGGGCGCCACGTCGAGCGGCTGGCGTTCTTAAATGTCATACTCGGCGATACGCCGTCGCTGACGCCGCCCGAGCGCTTCTATCAACGCATGCTGGCGGGCGACCCCGCCGAGGCGAGCGAGCAGGCGGAGAAGTTCATTAAGGAACGGCCCCTCGTCGACTACTACGACGAGGTGATGATCGAGGGCCTGCAGCTTGCGCAGACCGATATCGACCGCGGGACGCTGGAGCCTGAGCGCCTAGAGGAGATCCGCGATACCTCCGAGGTCGTGATCGACACGCTCGGCGACGCCGACCTCGTGCCGACGAAGACGAAGCGGGTCCAAGCCGAGGACGACGCGGCGAAGGCCAAAGTCGCCGAGGACGACACCAACGAGGACGATGAGGAGAACTTGCTGCTACCGCTCGAGCCGGAGGCCATCTCCGAGGATTGGCGCCATGACAGCGCGATCCTGTGCGTTGCGAACCGCACGCCCCTCGACGAGACGGCGGCCCTCGCCCTGGCGCAGCTCCTGAAGAAGAGCGGTCTCGGCGCCAAGGTGGTCACGGTGCCGGAAAACAAGCGCGGGGCCTTGACCGCCGAGCAGCTCGAAGGCGTGCGTCTCATCTGCCTTGCCTCGCTCGACGTGCGCGAACGAAGCGCCCACGCCCGCTTCCTCGTGCGCAGATTGAAGCGGTCGGCGCCAGACGCTCTCATACTCGGCGGCTTCTGGAAGCTCGATCCGAAAGCGAAAACGGATGCGTCTATCATCGAAAGCATTGCGGTCGACGCCACAGCCACGACGCTGCGCGAGGCGCTTTGCTTCTGCCTAGATACGGCGCGCTCGCACAGTGAGGAAAGGGCAACGGCCCAGGTCGAGGCCATGCGCGTCGAGACGCGCGCCGCCTCGTAGGTGAGGCCTGACCGCCTGCTCGCACGCTCAATGCTTGAGATTCATCGGATTGAGTGTGCGCGCCACCGACCAAGCCGCATTTCCAGCCTGATTCGCAACGATAAAGCACGCTGCTGGCGGGAAACGTTCAACGCGGCATGGCCCGCTAAAACGCATACAGAGCATTTCGGGCTGTGGGATTGAGCGCGCGTTTGTCCCGCTTGCGCAAGGC
>CAXMLT010000517.1:0-4718 GCA_964194245.1 uncultured Hyphomicrobium sp. | reverse complement strand
TGTGTATAAGAGACAGGCCCCATATAGGAGAGCGCTCGAACGGCCGCCTCGCGACGGGCGGCGTCGCCGAAACTGTCCGGGTCCGGCACCGTCCCGTCGATGGCGACGACCTGTCCCGGGTTGGTTCCCCACGTCACATGAGGCTGCAGCGTCGCCGCGTCCAGATCAACGACAGTGTCGAAGCCGGCACCAGGGTCGGTTGCCAGCGACCGCCAGTCGTCGAGCGCCCGTTCCCAGGCCGGACCGGTAGGGGCGTGGGCCCGGCCTTCGAGGTAGGCGAAGGTGGTGTCGTCGGGCGCGATCATTCCGGCCCGGGCGCCGGCCTCGATCGACATGTTGCACACCGTCATGCGCCCCTCCATCGTCAGGCCGGTGATGGCCGAGCCCCGGTACTCGATCACATGGCCGATACCGCCGCCGGTACCGATCTCGCCGATGATGGCGAGGATGATGTCTTTCGCGGTGACGCCGGCCGGCAGCTTGCCGTCGACGACGACGCGCATGTTCTTGGCCTTGTTCTGGATCAGCGTCTGGGTGGCCAGGACGTGCTCGACCTCGGACGTGCCGATGCCGTGCGCGAGCGCGCCGAAGGCCCCGTGCGTGGAGGTATGGCTGTCACCGCAGACGATCGTGGTGCCCGGCAGCGTGAAGCCCTGCTCGGGGCCGACGACGTGAACGATACCCTGGCGCATATCGAGTTCGTTGAAATACTCGACGCCGAACTCCTTGGCGTTGTTGGCAAGCGTTTCGACCTGCACGCGGCTCTGCTCGTCGTCGATGCCGTGGCTGCGGTCGGTCGTCGGCACGTTGTGGTCGACGACGGCGAGCGTCTTCTCGGGCGCGCGCACCTTGCGGTTCGACATACGCAGGCCCTCGAAGGCCTGCGGGCTCGTCACCTCGTGGATGAGGTGGCGGTCGATATAGAGCAGGCAGGTGCCGTCCGGCCGCCGCTCGACGACATGGTCCTCGAAGATCTTGTCGTACAACGTCTCAGGCATTCCGCGTCTTCTCTATTGGCTCGCGCAGCTCAGGACTGTCCGGCATAGGCCGAACGCCCGCGCCGAGGGACATATGCGTTATTCGAGAATCCCTAGCCCGCTGCTAAGAGAGACCGTGGGCTTAGATAGCGTCTCGACCGCCGGGCCGCAATTGCCGCCAAAGCCCCGGGTTTCTCAATCTTTCCACTGCCGCGCCTTGGCAACGAGAAAGTCGCGGAGAACCTGCACCTTCTTGGAGGATTTGAGCTCCTCCGGATAGACGAACAGGATCGGCAGCGTCGGGGGGTCGATCTCGGTCAGCACAGGCACGAGGTCGGCCTGCTCGTCCGTCATGTAGTCGGGGATCATGCCGATGCCGATTCCGGCGCGGATGGCGTAGCGCAGCGCGACCACGCTGTTGGCCCGGAACGCCGGCTCGCGCGGCCCCTTGCCGTCGCGCCCGACCGTCTCGATCCAGGTGATGGCCGTCAGGTGCTGCGCCGGCTGGCCCGCATAGGAGACGATGCTGTGCTGGTCGAGCTCCTCCAGCGTCTTGGGCGCGCCGAAGCGGCGGACGTATTGCGTCGAAGCGTAGGCGCGCACCCGGCTCGTGAAGAGCGCGCGTCGGATCAGGTCGGTCTGCCCCGGCTCGCGCGTCCATATCGCCACGTCGGCTGCGCGCATGCCGATGTCCATCTGGTCGTCGTTGAGCAAGAGCTCGACCCGGATCTCGGGGTAGAGCTCGTGGAACTCGCGCAACCGCTGCGTGAGCCATACCGTGCCGAAGCCGACGGGAGCCGTGATGCGCAGCTCCCCCGTGGGCTTGGAGGTCGTGTCGGAGAGCAGCGTCTCGGCCGTGTGCAGCTTGCTGATGACATCGGAGGTCGCCCGGTGCAGGAGCTCGCCCTGCTCGGTGAGCACGAGGCCGCGGGCGTGGCGGTGGAACAGCACGACCTTCAAGTCGCGCTCCAAGGCCGAGACCTGCCGGCTCACCGCCGACTGGCTCATGTGCAGCGCATCGCCGGCGTGCGTGAAGCTGCCCGCCTCCGCCGCCGCGTGAAAGATTCTCAGCTTGTCCCAGTCCATGGATCAGGCCCTTTGGACGTCGCGAAGTCGCCGGCACGGTGGTACGGGCGCAAGCAACGGCGCTCGGACAAGTTGCATCCGCAAATGAGCGCTACTGCTGAGACGGCCACTTATTGTGCAGTGCAACTTAGACCAGCCTGAAGCGCATGGATAGAGCGCGGCCGACGCATACCTGTCGCACGGCTATAAGCCGCGGGCACCTTCTCGGGTTTCAGGTGGTCCCCTGCGTCGAAGCGCGCGTGCGGGTTATTCCGCCGCCTCGGCGTCACGCTCGATCTCCAACGTCGCGAAGTAGCGCTCGGCCTCGAGCGCGGCCATGCAACCCATTGCTGCTGCGGTCACGGCCTGACGGTAGACCTCGTCCTTCACGTCGCCGGCCGCGTACACGCCGGGGATGGCGGTTGCGGTCGAGTCGGGCTTGGACTTGAGGTAGCCCGAGTGGGTCATATCGAGCTGGCCCTTGAACAGCTCGGTCGCTGGCGCGTGCCCGATGGCGATGAAGACGCCGTCGGCCGGGATCTCGCTCGTCTTGCCGGTCTTGGTGTTTTTCAAGCGCACGCCCGTCACCGACTTGGGATTCTCATGTCCGAGAATCTCGTCGACGGCGCTGTCCCAGATCACGTTGATCTTCGTATTCTTGAGCAGCCGCTGCTGCAGGATCTTCTCGGCGCGGAAGTGGTCGCGGCGGTGCACGACGGTGACGCTCCTGGCGAAGTTGGTGAGGAAGATCGCCTCCTCGACGGCGGTGTTGCCGCCGCCCACGACGACCACGTCCTTGCCCTTGTAGAAGAAGCCATCGCAGGTGGCGCACGCGGACACGCCGTGGCCCTTGAACTTTTCTTCCGACGGGATGCCGAGCCAGCGCGCCTGAGCGCCCGTGCAGATGATGAGCACGTCGCAGGTATAGACCGTGCCGCTCTCGCCCTCGAGCCGGAACGGGCGCTTCTTCAGGTCGACCTTCGAAATTTGGTCGAGCACGACCTCGGTGCCGACGTGCTCGGCCTGTGCCTGCATCTGCTCCATCAGCCAGGGGCCCTGGATCACGTCGGCGAACCCGGGGTAATTCTCGACATCTGTAGTTATGGTTAGCTGGCCGCCGGGCTGCGAGCCCTGGATCAGGAGCGGATTGAGCATGGCGCGCGCGGCGTAGATGGCGGCCGTATAGCCGGCCGGCCCCGAGCCGAGGATCAGCACCTTGGCGTGCCTGGTTTCAGTCATTGCGATGCTTCTCCTGCTCCCCGCATGCCCCCGGATTTAAAGGCTCGGGGTGCCTAAGATTGGGCGCCACTTAAGGCTCTGCAAGTCCCACGGTCAATGTGCGGAGACGGGCTTTGGGTGGAGGAAATCGGCCGCGCCCGATCTCCCCAAATCATTGGGCCTTTTTCGCAGGGTACGGTAGCTTGTTACGGGAGCCGGACCTTTGGGGGGTTTCAGCATGTCGAGCGTCATGGGCAGGGCCACGTCGGCGGCATACGGATTATTCGATCGCGCGTGGACGGCGGCCTGCTGGCCGCTCATCGGGTTCCTCAATCTGATCTTCCGTCCCGACCCGGAGACAGGCGCGGTTGCCTGGTGGAGAATCGCAGGCTGGGTTGTCGTCAACACCGCGCTGCTGTCCTTCGCGGTGACGCAGCTCGACTGGCGCAATCTGTTCTGGGCGCTCGTCGTGTTTCTCGTCATCCACATCCTTATCATGATGAGCAGCCTGCGCATCATGTACGAGGAAAAGCGCGTCATGGAAGGCTCGATGAAGGCGGACGCCATGCGCTTCTCCGCGCTCGATGCGGTCAACGACATGTCGATCCTGGCGTCCTCGGTCGTCTTCTACGTGGCCGGCCTCGCGGCGCTGATCGAGGCGATCGAACGCTCGGGCATGGCGACGATCCTGCGCCACAGGCCCACGCTTAACAGCGAGTACAACGAGTACCTCGCCTGCGTCCTCAACGAGGTCCCGATCGTCAACTCGATCGTCAACATGGCCGCCAACCTCGCGAAGTACTCCGACAACGTGACGGCACAGATCGTCTACAACGGCTGGACCGGCAACGGCGTGCGCCTGCTCATCGTCACCACCGTCAGCGTGATCGTCGTCCGCGCGCTGCTTCTGCGCTTCCAGCAATGGAGCCAGCAGATCGCCATGGCGCACGGGTTGGAGAGCGGCACCGTGAGCGCGGAGGGCGTAAAAAAGCGGCTGGTGCGCGTACCCACCACGCTGAGCAGCAGGCTCATGGCCTCGGCGTTGACGCATCCCGATACGCTCGTGCGCAAGCGCGCGCTCGCCGCCATGGCTAAGCTCGAGGTGCCCCACTTCGCCCGCGACTTCTTGATGAAGCTCGACACTCATCTGGAGCGCGACCTCGGCCTCGCGCACATCCGCGAGGCCTGTGCGACGATGACCGCATCCGCTCGGGAGAAGCTCGGCGGCGAGCTGGCACCCATCCTCGAAAAGCAGATGGCCTCCATCAAGGATGCCATCGACATGCAGACACGCGCGCGGCTGGAAGAACTGAAATCGATGCTGAAACGCGCCTGAGCGGAGCCGTGCAAAACCGGGGGTAGGGCGCACATGGATGACCGCACGGGCGCCGGCGCCGCAAGCCCGCCGGCCGATCTCGCCGACGCCGCGCGACGCCTCAAGGCCATCGTCATCGGCTC
>CAXMLT010000516.1:0-4128 GCA_964194245.1 uncultured Hyphomicrobium sp. | reverse complement strand
GCCGAGTAAGTGCGCGACGGATTGATCACGGCAGTGGCGCAAGCTAACACGAGCGTCAACAGGAATGCTGCGAGGGCAAAACTCATCTTGCGCATCTTGCGTCCACCTTCCTTTTGGGCCGCGATAGGTTCACTACGTCGTCATGGCTATCGATGGCAAATGAACGTTCAGTAAGGTCCCTGCACAGCAATGAGGACGAGTCGTTGTTGGGCGTTCCGGAGGCTAAAAGGACGGCGACAAACGGCATAACGTAAAGAGTGACGCAGCTGGCGGGTGTACTGCTCCACAGAAGAAGGCCATGCGGCTCGTCAGGCTGTTCCCGGGGGAGGATCGTCATCAGCGTCGGTGCCGTAGCGGGCAACTAAGAGCTTCTCGATCGGACCGCCCGCAACGAGGACAAGGCCGACGAGTACGGTGACCGTTGCTGCCACGCGCCATGCTCCGAGCCCGCAAACTATGCCTGCGGCGGCCGAGACCCACACCGTTGCAGCAGTCGTTAGTCCATGGACCTTGTGACGTTGCTCACGTTGAACGATCACGCCAGCGCCGATAAAGCCGATGCCGGTGACAATGCCCTGGATAACCCGGCTGGCCGCCTGAAGCTGGTCGCCGCCGCTCCCAGACTCCAGAACCGCTACGACGAGGGCAGCGGCTCCGAGGGCGACAAGCCCCAGTGTCCTGACGCCGATGTATCTGTGGTGGGCGAAGCGGTTGAGCCCGATCGAGCATCCGATCGCCGCAGCCGCCAGAAGCCGGAGGATGATGTCTGCTGAGGTCATGAGCCAGCTGCCTCAAATGATGTCACGATAATGCTTGTTCTAGTGAACTCCGGACGTTGAGCGTAAGGACGCGCGCGTTCTATAGGCGACAAAGATTTCCTGTGCGGGTGGACCACTGACACTTTCTTCATGGGACGACAGAAAGGAAAAGGAAGGCAGAAAAGATCACAAGGTGGACGATGCCTTGAAGCACTGTCGTGCGCCCGGTGCCTAAGGTGATCACGCCGACAAGCAGTGTGAGCGCAAGCAAAACTTCTCCTGCCGCCCCCAAGCCCAGATCGAGCTGCTGGCCAATTACGATGGAAACAGCGGCGACAGCGGGTATCGTCAGCCCAATGCTCGCCAGCGCCGATCCCAAGGCAAGGTTCAAGCTCGTCTGCAGCCGGTTCGCCCGTGCCGCCCGCAAAGCTGCAAGACCTTCGGGCAGCAGTACCAGCGTCGCAATTATGACCCCGACGACGGACTTTGGAGCGTTGGCGAGATCAATTGCGGTTTCCAGTGCGGGAGTTAGTGTCTTAGCCAAACCGACGACAGCCACAAGAGCGACAACTAAAAGTCCGGCACTCATCCAAGCGGTCGACGCATCTGGCGGCGGCGCGTGAGCTTCCTCGCCCAAATTCTCGATTGGGAGAAAAAAATCGCGGTGACGCACCGTTTGCACGAAAACGTACGCGCCGTAGAGAACGAGCGACACAGCGCCGGCGAAGATCAATTGCGCGGTGCTGAACCCAGGACCTGGCGTTGTGGTCGTCGCGTTCGGCAGCACAAGCGTCAGCGTCGTAAGCGCGGCCAACACCGCCAAAGCAGCGCTTGCGCCCTGGATTTGGAAGCCCTGCTCGTGATGACGTACGCCTCCAACAAGCAGGCACAAGCCGACGATGCCATTGCAAGTGATCATGACCGCCGCAAAAACGGTGTCACGCGCCAGTCCCGGCTTGCCGGAGGTACTGGCAACCATGATTGAGACGATCAATGCCACCTCGATCACCGTCACCGCGACTGCAAGGACGAGAGTACCGAATGGCTCTCCGAGCCGATGCGCAACCACCTCAGCGTGGTGCACCGCTGCGAATACGCAACCAATCAGAGTTCCGGCCGCCGCTGCCAGGATGATGCTGTTGGCGCCAAGAAGGGCGCTTGCGATCAGGATCGCCCAGCCGAGTAAGGGCCACGCCCAAGTCCACCAAGGAACGCGTCTGGCCCAACTCAAAGCTTAGCCCCTTCGTTCGCCTGTGCGGCTAGTGTCGGCTCTTGACTAAACGCAGGGCCCCAAAGCCTAAAGCGCCAGCGACTGCTCCGAGTGCGAGCGACACAGCGATCGTGGCTAGGCTCAGACTGTTGCGTGGACCACCGCCTGAGGAGATCGGTAGGGCCACCATGAACAGGCCAAATGCCTCAGCGGCGATTCCCCAGTACGCGCCTGTTAAATGCGAGCGGCCAAAGATGAGGCCTGCCGCAAAGGAAGGCACGACGATAATCAAGAGGTGAACAATCGACATGAGTGGTTCATCGCCTTAGCAGCCATGCCAAGCTGATGGATACGCATCTTCGCCCCGCACACAAGGTCGTTCGGGACTTCAAAGTTGATTTTGAAGCGAACCGACCGCACCACTAGCCTGCGGCATGACAGCGTCGCCACCGACACCGGGTCGTCCGCAGGGCCCCACCTCGCCGGACAGGCTTCCCAGTTGGAGAGTAGCGTGCCTCGCTTATCGGAAGGTGAGGCAACGGGGCGAATTCGACTTGCCCGCATTCTTCGCCGCGGTTGACGCGTTCCGCGCCCTGCGACCCGAGGTGGCTGAACGCGAGGCGAAGGATGAGTGCGCCGCGCGATCTGCTGGGCAGCGGCCGAACATACCAAATGGTTCTGGCGTGGGGTCCACTATGTGAAGCCTGGACCACCCACGTGAAGCCCCGCCGCTCGACACATCGTTCATCTGCGAGGTTTATCGCTCGCACCCTCGACGGCGCAGTGCAAGCACCGTTCCCCGGCTTCATCGAGCCGTGCAATCCGACGCTGCGCAAGGTGCCACCCGCAGGCGAGGGGTGGCTTCACGAGATCAAACATGACGGCTATCGCGTGCAGGCGCACTTCGACGGCGAGCCGCGCATCTATACGAGGCGAGGCAACGAGTGGGCAGCGCGCATGCCAACAATCGCCGCTGCGCTCAAAGCTCTACCGGCGAACAATCTGATCCTCGACGGCGAGTTGGTAGCGCTCGACGCGAAGGGGCGGGAGTCATTCTACGAATTGCCAACCGAGCTCAAGGTGCGAGTGAAAGCGCGCCTTGCCTACTATGCCTTCGATCTTCTGTATCTCGACGGCTTTGACCTACGTCGTGCGCCTCTTGCGGGGCGCAAGCGCGTACTCGAAGAGTTGTTGTCGGGCGTCGGGCTGAACCTCATCCGATACACCGAACACCTTGAGGGCAACGGCGCGACGGTGCTTGAGCACGCGTGCAAACTCGGACTCGAAGGCATCGTGTCGAAGCGCGCGGATGCTCCGTATCGATCGGGCTCGCGCCCCGAATGGATAAAGACCAAGTGCGATGCGTGGCGCGAGGCGAACCGGGATCGCTGGGAATTGTTGGAGAAGCGGGGCCGCCTTGGATGATCCCGGGGAAGAGATCAGCCCTTATCCCCGTCCTCGTCATCATTCTCTTGAATGTAGGTCGGCGGCTCATCATAGCCTTCCCGACTGCTGAAGAACATCAATCCCATCAGCCCGAATCCTACGACGCACGAAAAGATTATCCCGAGGATCATCGCGATCCATTCGTGCGTGCCCATGTCCCCTTCAACCGAGTTCCACATCTGGATCATGGTCCAGAGGGCGAGCAGCACCACCAGTACGAAAGCGGTTCCCAGATAACGTCGCGGCATGGTGGCTCCGGAGCACGCAAACTCGTGAGGCATCAGGTTAGGCCGGTCGCTCGCCCGACGCCACTCGGCCCCACTTGTGAGCCAACTAGGCCGCCCCGAGCAAATCTTCGCGCTCGGACCCCGATTGCACAATGCGCATCTTCTCAGCCGCGTAGCTACGGGCAAGCCGCAGTGCCTCTTCGGCCGGAGCCGACAGCCACGTCTCGAAATCCGCCGGGTCCGAGAGCAGCACCGGCATCCTCTCGTGATTGATGCTCGCCGTCAGCTCGTTTGGCTCCGTGGTCAAGAAGGCGAATACCTCCTGCTCGACCGTCTCGCCGTTCTTCCTCACCGGGCCTCTGTACCGCGTCCACACGCCTGGGAAGGCGAAGAGTGGACGGGCATCGTCCCCATTGACGGAGAACCAGTGCCAGGTCGCGGGCTTCTCGCCCTTCGGTTCGCAGTAGGACGACGCCGGCACGAGGCA
>CAXMLT010000515.1:0-6602 GCA_964194245.1 uncultured Hyphomicrobium sp. | reverse complement strand
AGGTTCTATAGAACAACGCCTCAACTCGCCGGACAATTGTCCAGAAAGATACGCAGTTACACTCAGATATGACGCTGGAACCAGGGACGAGATACTAAAGTAAACCTGGTGTCGTCGTTCGCCGAGACTGGCATACACATGGCTGGGCCCGTCGGGGCGAGGCGACCATTTCGACCGTAGCTCTTAACTTTCCCCTAATCAAGTGCACCGACAGCCCACAGCGCTATCCACAGTGCGCGGAGGGATGCTGATGCCTCCAGTGGAGAACCTGTGAATTCGCTCAAACGGCTGTGGGTAGCGGGCTGGAGAAGTTGAGGATTTGCTCAAGACCGCCTGTGGATCAACGGAGCTGAAAATTCGTCCCCCGTCGCGTCAGCAAATCGTCATTTTTCTTCTTGGTCGGAATGCGCCGCCTGCGAGGCGAAGGGGCGGAGAGAGACTTCAGCGCAGCGGGAGCAATCGGTGAATCCTCGACTTACGGCCGTTCACGACTCTCGCTGCGCAACTCGCCTCGCGTCGATCGATGTGGCGAACATACCGCGTCCGCTTTTTCGAGCGACGAATGCGTGACGGTCAGTCCGCCATCGCTTTTACGCGCGCGCTCAGCCGCGACACCTTGCGGCTTGCTGCCTTCTTATCGATCACGCCTTTCTGCGCCGTGCTCGCAAGCACCGGCTCCGCCGACTTCAGCGCGACTTTCGCCGCAGCCTTGTTTCCGGCCTTGATCGCAAGCTCGACCTCGCGCACGGCGCCGCGCGCGCGCGAAGTGCGCGACTTGTTGACCTCGGTGCGCCGAACTGCCTGGCGCGCGGCCTTCTTCGCCGACTTCGTATTGGCCATGTTGTGCCTCGTCCTCGATACTTGATGGGTTGGATCGGTTGGGGTCGATGCTCGCCGCAGCAGCAACGGCGGCGGAGCTTGAATTTGAATGCGCTTGCCGCCCGAAACGCTGGCGCTTCGAGCGGCAGAACGGCCGATGCTATAGACGGGGCCCAATCCAGGGTCAACGCGCAAGCTGCGGCGTAAAGGATTGGCCGGCCTTACAGAACACCTTCCCGTGACGCGAAATCTGCTAAACAGGCGCCGACAAGGGGAGCTGGGGAGCTTGCGATGACCTCCACATTCGGCTGGGCCTACGCGCTGGTGGTCAGCGTCGCCGCCGTCGCCTTCGGCGCCTGGAGCAACGATCCGGGGTTGCAGATGACGCTCGCCGCCGCCGCCTGCCTGAGCTTTGCGTTGCTGGCCGTCATGCAGCGCCGCCGCCTCGCCGCTTCGGGCGCCAACGCGGCGGCGCTCTCGAGCGCCACGGCGACCGCCATGGCCGTCGTGTGGCTGTGGGCCGCCGCGACCCTGCTCGTCACCTACGTGTTCATTTCCACGTGGGAGGAGTGGTGGCAGTACGTGCTCGGCGCCGGCATCGTGGGGCTCCTCTACCTCTTCTTCGCCGCGACGTTGTCGCGCGATGCGTCTGCCGGCCGCGAGGATGCGACGATGCTCAACCTTGCCCGCTACCTCACGATCGGCCAGCTAGCGGGCATGGTCATCGCCATGATCGGGCTCATCGCCGACGCCAAGATGCCCCGCGACCCCAAGAAGCCCGACTGGGCCGCGTGCGCGATCTTCTTCTTCGGCGCTGCATCGCTCGCGGCGATCAGCGCGGACGCCTTGCGGCCGACCGCGTCCTCGCGCAAAACGTAAGGGCCCGCGCGTTACCGCAACGAGGCACGCGAAGTGCCGGCCAACAAGCCCCGAAACCACAGACGCCCAGAACCGCCCCACGATGCCCTTGAGACCCATGCTGCCGGTCATTCTGCTCGCGCTCTTGTTGAGCATCATGATTGCTGTGCTCGCGGCCGGCCGCGGCTCGGGCTGGACGCTGGCGTTCGCGGTCGCGCTTTTCGCCCTGCAGATGCTGGTCGTCGCGCTCCGCCTCAACGCGCCGTTCTGGGGCTCGAGCCCTCCGGCGACCGAAGGGCCGGCGACGGTCGCGTGCGCACAGACCAACGCCGTGCTCACCGGCCTCGTCTATGCCTGGGGCGCCATCGCCATGCTGGCGACCTACTCGCTCACGCCGCTGAAGTGGCAGCACTGGTGGCAGTACGGCGCCGCCATGCTGCTGATCGCGGGCGCGATCTTGCTCTATGCGTATGTGCTCACCGCTGGCCGCGAGAGCTACCGCAGCCCGCGCGCACTCGAAGTCCTCGTGGGCCTAACGGCCGCTCAGGGGCTCGCCGTGGTGATCGTGATCTGTTGGATTCTGGTCTCGGGCAAGATCCACACGCCGCGCGGTGACTGGGCCGCGAACGAGATCTTCATCGGCGGCGCAGTGATGCTCGCAGTGCTGTCGGGGATCTCGATCCTGACCTACCGCAACCTCACGCGGCGACCGGCGCCGGCTTGAGCCAGGCTCAGCGCTGACACTTGGGGCAGTAGAACGTCGAGCGCCCCGACTGCACGATGCGCTTGACAGTGCCGCGGCAGCCTTCGCCCCCGCACGGCTTGCCCTCGCGGCCATAGACCGCGAACGTGTGCTGGAATTCGCCGAGCGCGCCGTCGGCGCGGCGGTAGTCGCGCAAGGACGAGCCGCCGGCAGCGATCGCATCCTTGAGCACGGCGCGGATGGTCGCCACCAGCTTTTCGGCGCGCTCCGTTGGGCGGCCGCTCCGGGTAGCAATCGTCGCGGCCTGGCGCAGGGGCGATAGGCCGGCGCGGAACAGAACCTCGCACACGTAGATGTTGCCGAGACCCGCGACGATACGCTGGTCCGACAGAAACGCCTTGAGGTCGACTTTCTTGCCGGCCGCGCGCCGCGCGAGATACTCCGGGCTCAAATCCGCGCTCAGCGGCTCGACGCCGAGGCCGTGCATCAACGGGTGCTCTTGGAGCTCCGTCTCGGGGATCAGCAGCATGAAGCCGAAGCGGCGTGCATCGTTGTATGTGACGGTCGCGCCCTGCTCCATGTGAAACACGACGTGGTCGTGCTTCCGATCAGCGCCGGTCTCATGCACGTACTTTCCGACGCGTTCCAGCCCTGACGCAGGGGCATGCACCGTGAAGCTGCCGGTCATGCCGAGGTGCATGAGCAGGACGTCGCCGCCCGACAGGTGCGCCAGCAGGTACTTGGCCCGCCGCTCCAGCCGCTCGATCTTCCGTCCGCGCACGCGCGCGGCAAAATCCGCCGGCAGCGGAAAGCGCAGGTCCTTGCGGTTCTGGTCGAGCTTGGCGATGCGCTTGCCCTCGAGCACGGGCAGAAGCCCGCGCCGCACGGTCTCGACTTCGGGCAGCTCGGGCATGCTTAACGTGCGCGGGATGGGATTTTCATGGGTCGCTGCGAGCATAGCGTGGCCTCCGCCGCTTCGCTATTGTCGGCCCCATGGCAGAAACGATGACAGAAGCCTCACCCAATGCCGCAGAGACCAGCTTCGGCTACCGCAGCGTGCCGGAAGAGAAGCGCCAGACGCTCGTCAACCGCGTGTTTGCCACTGTCGCCGAGCGCTACGACCTGATGAACGATCTGATGTCCGGTGGCCTGCATCGGCTATGGAAGGACGATCTTCTCGCCATGCTGAACCCGCCGCGCGGCGACCAGCCCTACCGGCTGCTCGACGTTGCCGGTGGCACCGGCGACGTGGCGATCCGCTATGCGCGCGCGAGCGGGCCCAATGCAACGGCCGGGCTGTGCGACATCAGCCCGGAGATGATCGAGGTGGGGCAGCGCCGCGTGCATGCGGCGGGGCTCGAGGATCGCATCACCTTCGCGCAAGGCAACGCCGAAGCCCTCGCCTTTCCCGACCGTGCCTTCGATGCCTACACCATTGCCTTCGGCATCCGCAACGTGACGCACGTCGACAAGGCACTCGCCGAGGCATTCCGCGTGCTCAAGGTCGGCGGGCGATTCCTGTGCCTGGAGTTCTCGCGCGTCGAGGTGCCGATCCTCGACCGCATCTACGACTTCCACTCCTTCGAGGTCATCCCGCGGCTTGGCGCCATCGCCGCCGGCGACGCCGAGCCCTACCGCTACCTGGTGGAGAGCATCCGCAAATTCCCGAGCCAGGGGCGGTTCGCCGAGATGATCCGCGCGGTCGGCTTCGAGCGCGTCACCTATCGCAACCTGACGGGCGGCATCGCCGCCATCCACTCCGGCTGGAAGCTCTGAGCACCGGCCCCCTAAGCCCCGCCCACAGGCTGGAAGCAGACGTCATCTTCCGAATTGCATCGTCCGCCAGTGACCCAAAGCGGAAATGGTCGCTTCGAGTGGCAAGAGGTCTTAATTCCGCGTGGATCGTGCCGGGCACTACGGGCCGCGGGATGGGTGGCAAATGCGGCACGCTCTCCGTTTCCTTGCGGCAGAACCGGCTTGCAGCCCGCCGATTCTGTTGTCCAGGGCCACGCGCTCAACTAGCTTCGAGACCGGGATGGATCATTTTTTGGAGGGGCAAATGCGTTCTTTAAAACTGGGCTTAGCCGCCACCGCGGTGATCTGCGCACTTTCGGCGACGGCACAGGCCGACTGCATCAAGGTCGAGTCGCTCGGCGAAGCTGTGACCCACGATATCGCCGAGGTCTTTGCGACGCACGGTCTTGCAAACATCATCTATGGGAAGGGTCGCGTGGGCAAAGGCCCCGTCCACACGACGTGCAAAGATGGCTCGGGTACAACGACCTGTCGCTCCTGGCAGACGGCGTGCAGCGCGACGGCACCCCATACATGCTTAGGCGCTTGGCTTTGCTTGCCCATGTGATTCCGATGGTTGGCGCAAATGAAGAATAGCGCGACTTGGCAAGTTTTCGCCTGTCCGCTTTCATGCGCGCGCCGCGACAAGATGGGCATGGACCGTGGCACCGGCTCAGGCGGCGGCCTTGCCGCGCGCGGATTCCGCGGCCGAGCGGATCGCCGCGATGTTGGCGGCGTAGCTCTCGCGCGTCCCGCCCGTAAAGACCGCCGATCCCGCAACGAGCGCGTTGGCCCCAGCCGCCGCAACGAGCCCTGCGGTGTCGGGCCCGATGCCGCCGTCGACCTCGATATCGATCGGGCGGCTGCCGATCATCGCCTTCACGCGGCGGATCTTGTCCACCACCGCCGGGATGAAGCGCTGACCGCCGAAGCCGGGGTTTACCGTCATCAAGAGGATGAGATCGAGGTGGTGCAGCACGTAGGCGATGGCATCCTCGGGCGTGCCGGGATTGAGCGAGACGCCGGCCTTCTTGCCCAGCGCCTTGATCGCCTGCAGCGAACGGTCGAGATGGGCGCCCGCTTCCGCATGCACGGTGATGATGTCGGCACCGGCCTGCGCAAAGGCTTCGATGTAGGGGTCGGCGGGCTCGATCATCAGGTGGACGTCGAACACCTTGGCGGTAGCGCGGCGGATCGCCTTCACCACCGGCGGCCCGAAGGTGATGTTGGGCACGAAATGACCGTCCATCACGTCGAGGTGGATCCAGTCGGCTCCTGCCGCCTCGACGGCCGCGATCTCCTCGTTCAGGCGGCCGAAATCAGCCGAAAGAATCGACGGAGCGATGATGATCGGGCGGGCCATTTGCCAAGGCTCCCATCGATTGCCGGCTGGCGCAGCGCGGAACGCCGTCCTAGCGCCGGCAGCTTTCAGAAATCGTAACAGAAAGCCGGCCGCGTCGCTCAAGAGGCCCTACGCCGCCGCTCCACAAGCGTCAAGATGAGCGGCGTCAGGATGAGTTGCATGGCTAGGTCGAGCATGCCGCCGGGGATGACGATCGAGTTGGCGCGCGACATGAAGCTCATCTGGATCATCGACAGCAGGTAGGGGAAGTCGATGCCGCGCGGATCGCGGAAGCGGATCACCACCATCGACTCGTCCGGCGTCGGGATCCAGCGGGCGACGAACGGGTTCGAGGTGTCGACCGTCGGGATGCGCTGGAAGTTGATGTCGGTCTCGGTGAACTGCGGACAGATGTATTTCACGTAATCGGGCATGCGCGTCAGGATCGCGTCGATCGCTACTTCCTGCGAGTAGCCGCGTGTTGACTTGTCCCGCGTGAGCTTCTGGATCCACTCGAGGTTGATCACGGGGACGACGCCGATCTTGAGGTCGGCATGCTGCGCCACGTTGACCTTCGCCGTCACCGAGGCCCCGTGCAGGCCCTCATAGAACAAGAGGTCCGTGTTGCGCGGAAAATCCGCCCACGGCGTGAAGGCGCCGACCGGCGCGCCGTGCAGCTCCGCCTCGCGCTCGTCGTGTACGTAGTGACGCGTGCGCCCCGTGCCGTTCTCGCCGTAGTTGGCGAACACGTCCTCGAGCTCCTCGAGCAGATTGGCTTCGAGCCCGAAGTGGCTGAAATGGCTGTTGCCGCGCTTCTTCGCCTCCGCCATCGCCCGCTCCATCTCGGCGCGGTCGTAGCGATGAAAGGCGTCGCCTTCGATGAAGGCGGCCGTGATGTGCTCGCGGCGGAAGATCGTCTCGAAGGTCTGCTTGACCGACGTTGTGCCTGCGCCCGACGAGCCCGTGACGGAGATGATGGGGTGCTTTGCCGACATGGGTTTCCACAGAAGCCTAGCTCAACCGGTTTAAGAATGCCCTAGAACCGCAGCAGTCCGCGGCGGCTGAACAGGGGCGAGCGCTCGCCCC
>CAXMLT010000514.1:0-7711 GCA_964194245.1 uncultured Hyphomicrobium sp. | reverse complement strand
TGAAGCTGCCGATGTGGCCGGTGCACACGTGGTTGCCGGATGCGCACGTCGAGGCCCCGACGGCGGGCTCGGTCATTCTGGCGGCGATCCTGTTGAAGATGGGCGCCTACGGCTTCCTGCGCTTCTCGGTACCGATGTTCCCCATCGCGAGCCAGCAGTTTGCAGGGCTCATGTTCGCGCTCTCGGTCATCGCCATCATCTACACCTCGCTCGTCGCCTTAGCGCAGACCGATCTCAAGAAGCTGATCGCCTACTCGTCCGTCGCCCACATGGGCTTCGTTACGCTCGGCATCTTCACCTTCTCGACGCAAGGGCTCGAAGGCGCGATCTTCCAGATGGTCTCGCACGGCATCGTCTCGGCCGGGCTCTTCCTCGGCGTTGGCGTGCTGTACGACCGCATGCACACCCACGAGATCTCGGCGTTCGGCGGCCTCGTGAACCGGATGCCGATCTTCGCCGCCATATTCATGGTGTTCACGCTGGCGAACGTCGGGCTGCCCGGCACCTCTGGCTTCATCGGCGAGTTCCTGACCCTGCTCGCCGCGTTCAAGGTCAATACGTGGGTGGCGCTCCTCGCCACGAGCGGCGTCATCTGGTCGGCGGTCTACGCGCTTTACGTCTATCGCCGGGTGATCTTCGGCGAGCTGGTCAAGCCGGCGCTGAAGGGGATCGCCGACATGACCCCGCGCGAGATCGGGATCATGGTGCCGCTCGTGGTCTTGACGCTGCTGCTCGGCGTCTATCCCGCGCCCGTGCTCGACGTGGCGGCGGTATCGGTCAAGAAGCTCGTCTCGGCCTACGAGGCCTCGGTGCTGCCGGCGCCGGCAGCGGCTAAACCGGCCGCGGTCCCTCCGACGCCATCGCCTGCGCATTGAGTTGAGGAGCCTCGCAGCATGCAGGAGTTGACCACCTACGCGCCGGCCCTGCCCGAGATCGCTATCGCGGTCGGCGCGCTGCTGATCCTCATGCTCGGCGTATTCCGCACCTCCGCGCCGACCGGCGACTACCTTGCCGGCGCGTTGGCGATCGTCGTCCTGCTCGTCGCCGCCAAGTTCGTCCTATCTGCGCCCGATCGCGCGGTGCTTTTCGACGGCGTCTTCATCGTCGACGGGTTCGGCCGCTTCATGAAGCTCCTGGTGCTCGGCGGCTCCATTCTCGTTCTCATCATGTCGTTGGGCGAGCTTGCGCGCGCCAAGCTGCTGTCGAGTGAATACGTCGTGCTGCTGCTCTTGTCGGTGCTCGGCATGATGCTGATGATCTCGGCCGGCAGCCTGATCTCGCTCTACCTCGGACTCGAGCTGCAGAGCCTCGCGCTCTACGTGGTTGCCGCCATCGACCGCGGTAACGTGCGCTCGAGCGAGGCGGGTCTCAAATATTTCGTCCTGGGCTCGCTGTCGTCCGGCATGCTGCTCTATGGCGCCTCGCTAATCTACGGCTTCACCGGCTCGACCGATTTCACGGCAATCGCCGCTGCCGCGCACGGCGGGGCCACGGCCACGAGCGTGGGTTTGACCATCGGGCTCGTGTTCCTGCTCGTCGGCCTCGCGTTCAAGGTCTCGGCCGTGCCGTTCCATATGTGGACGCCGGACGTTTATGAGGGCGCGCCCACGCCGGTGACCGCATTCTTTGCCGCCGCGCCGAAGCTCGCCGCCATGGCGCTGCTGATGCGGGTCCTGCTTACGGCCTTCCCCGGCATTGCGCCGCAGTGGCAGCAGATCGTCGTTTTCCTCAGCATCGCATCGATGCTGCTCGGCGCCTTTGCCGCCATCGGGCAGACGAACATCAAGCGGCTGATGGCCTACTCCTCGATTGGCCACATCGGCTACGCGCTGATCGGCCTTGCCGCCAACAGCGAGGCCGGCACGCAGTCGGTGCTCGTCTATCTCGCGATCTATCTGTTCATGACGATAGGGGCGTTCGCCTGCATCCTCTCCATGCGCAACAAGCTCGGGCCCATGGAGGACATCGACTCGCTCGCCGGCCTTTCGAAGACCAACCTGCCCATGGCGTTCGTGCTGGCGATGATCCTGTTCTCGATGGCGGGCATTCCCCCGCTCGCCGGTTTCTTCGCCAAGTTTTACGTGTTCGCCGCCGCGATCAAGGCGGGTCTCTATCCGCTCGCCATCATCGGCGTGCTGGCAAGCGTCGTCGCCGCCTACTACTACCTCCGCGTCGTCAAGATCATGTTCTTCGACGAGGCGCAGCAGGAGTTCGTTCCAGCCGAGCGGGGCACGCGCTTCGTCATGGCCATTGCGGGACTGTTCGTGCTGCTGTTCGTGCTGGCGCCGGCGCCTCTCGTGGATAGCGCGCTCGCGGCAGCGCGGGCGCTGCAAGTCGGGCAATGAGCGATCCCGTCGGCGAGCCTTCGGCGCCCCCGCGGCTCGTGCATCTGCCCGAGACGGATTCGACCAACGCCGAGGCTATGCGTCGCGCGCTCGCGGGCGAGGCGCCACCGCTGTGGGTGCTGGCCGACCGGCAGACGGCTGGGCGTGGTCGCGCCGGCCGCGCCTGGACGTCGCAACCCGGCAATCTGTTCGCGAGCCTGCTCGTCTCGACGTCCTGTCCGCCGGCCGTTGCCAGCCAGCTCTCCCTCGTCGCTGGCGTGGCGGCAATCGATGCCATCCGCAGGGCGGCAGGGCGGGCGCCACCGGCCGGGCTGCGCCTCAAGTGGCCTAACGACATTCTCGTCGGCACCGCCAAGACGGGCGGCATTCTCGTTGAGAGCACGACCCGGAGTTCGGGTGCCGAGCGCCTTGCCATCATCGGCATCGGGCTTAACCTTGTCTCCGCCCCGGACGACCTATCCCGCGCCGCGACATTTCTCTCCGCCCATGGCTTGTCGCTTTCGCCTACCCGAGCATTGTGCTTCTTGGCCGAGGCTATGGACGGCTGGCTCAAGACGTGGAACGACGCGCAGGGTTTTGCGCACGTCCGGCAAGCTTGGCTCGACCGCGCCGGGCCGATCGGCGAGCCGCTTACGGTCCATACGGCGCAGGGCATTGCGGCCGGGCGCTTTGCCGGGCTGGACAAAGAGGGTGCGTTGCTGGTCGCCGGTTCCGATGGGACGGAGCGGCGATTCAACTACGGGGACGTGATGATCGGGGAGCCGGAAAGCTCCGCGGCGGAGCAGAAGAAAGAAGGCCGATGATCGATAAGCGGCCCGGTTCGGGCGGGGGGAGGGACGAGCTCGTATTCGTGGGCCTTGGCGGCCTCGGCGAGATCGGCATGAACCTCTACCTCTATGGCTACGGGCCGCCGGATGCGCGCAAGTGGCTCATGGTCGATTGCGGGATCACCTTCCCCGAGGGCGAGTTCGACCCCGGCATCGACGTGATCCTGCCCGACGTGCGCTTCATCGAGGAGAACCGCGGCGATCTCGTCGGCATCCTCATCACGCATGCGCACGAGGACCACATCGGCGCGGTGATCGAGCTGTGGCCGCGCCTCAAGGCGCCCGTCTACGCGACGCCGTTCACGGCCGGCATGCTGCGCGCCAAGCTCGCCGAGTGGGGCGGCGATCTGCAGATCCCGATCAACGTCGTGCAGCTCGATTCCCGATTCAAGCTCGGACCCTTCGACGTGGAGCTCGTCACGCTCGCGCATTCCATTCCGGAGATGAGCGCGGTCGCGCTGCGCACGCCGCAGGGCCTCGTCTTCCACACCGGTGATTTCAAGTTCGATGCGACGCCAGTCATCGGCACTCCGCTCGATGAAACCCGCCTGAAGCGCCTCGGCGAGGAGGGCGTGCAGGCGCTGATCATCGATTCGACCAACGCCTTCCGCGAGGGAGCCTCGCCGTCCGAGCGGGACGTCGCCAAGTCGCTCGCGGAGATCATCGCCAAGGCCAAGACGCGCGTCGCGGTGACGACGTTCTCCTCCAACGTGGCGCGCATCAAGGCGGTGGCGGAGGCCGCGCGCGCCGCCAACCGGCAGGTCGTGGTCGCGGGACGCGCACTGCACCGCGTGATCGAGGTCGCAATCGATACCGGCTACCTGCCGCAAGGCTTCCGCTTCCTCGACCAGGACCAGTTCAAGACGCTGCAGCGGCGCGACATCGTCCTCCTGTGCACCGGGAGCCAGGGCGAGCAGCGTGCGGCGCTCGCGCGCATCGCGGAGGACGAGCATCCGGAGATCTCGTTCGACAAGGGCGACATCGTGATCTTTTCCTCCCGCACCATTCCCGGCAACGAGAAGGCGGTCGGACGCATCCAGAACAACCTCGCGCGCGCTGGCTGCGATATCCTCACCGACAACGAGGCCCTGGTGCACGTCTCCGGGCACCCGCGACGGGATGAGCTGCGGCGCATGTACAGCCTGCTGCGCCCCAAGGTCGTCGTGCCGATGCACGGTGAGGCCCGCCATCTGAAGGCGCAGGCCCAGCTCGCGCGCGACCAGGGCGTGGAGACCATCTTCACTGTTCAGGACGGGGAGATCGTACGGCTTGCGCCCGACCCGGCCGTGATCGACGACGCGCCCGTGGCGCGTCTCTTCCGCGACGGGCGTCTGCTGGTGCCCGAAGCCGACGGGCCGGTGCGTGCGCGCCGCAAGCTCGCGGCCGTCGGCATCGTGATGGTGTCGCTGTGTCTGTCGCGGCGCGGCGAGCTCATGGCCGATCCGCTGGCCGAGCTCGACGGCGTGCCGACCGAGACGGGGGAGGGAGAGGATATGCTCGACGTGGTGCTCGACGCGGTCGAGGGCACTTGGCGCAGCCTCCCGGGCCCGGGGCGCAAATCGCCCGACCTCGTCTCCGAGGCCGTTCGCCGCGCGGTGCGGTCGGCGGTCGCGCAGGTGTGGGGCAAGAAGCCCATTTGCAAGGTGCTGGTGAACGTGGTCGATAGTAAGCGGTAGGCCCTTGCGCCTCGGAATGGCGCAGGAATGGGACGACGAAGGAAGGAGAACGATGATCGGACGGCTAACTCATGTGGCGATTGCGGTGAAGGACCTCGCCGCCGCGAGCGCGGTCTATCGCGACGCGCTGGGGGCAACGATCACCAAGCCGCTGCCGCAACCCGAGCATGGTGTGACGGTCGTGTTCATCACCCTCCCCAATACCAAGATCGAGCTGTTGGAGCCGCTCGGGGAGGGCTCGCCCATAGCCAAGTTCCTTGAGAAGAGTCCGGACGGTGGCATCCATCACCTCTGCTACGAGGTCGACGACATCATCGCCGCGCGCGACCGCCTGAAGTCGCAGGGCGCACGCGTGCTCGGCGACGGTACGCCGAAGATCGGCGCGCACGGCAAGCCGGTGCTGTTCCTGCACCCCAAGGATTTCTGCGGCACGCTCGTCGAGCTCGAGCAGGCATAGGGCGCGAGCGGGGCCGCATGGATATTCTGCAATCGATCGCGGTCTACTTTTTCATTTGGTGGATTACGCTCTTCCTCGTGCTGCCGTTCGGCGTGCGCACGCAGCGGGAGGAGGGCAGCATCGTGCCGGGTACGCCCGAGAGCGCGCCGGCAAGGCCGCGGCTCCTGCGCATCGCCCTCATCAACACGGCGCTTGCCACGGCGGTGTTCATCGCCGTCTACCTGATCATCCAGTACAAGCTGGTCACGGCGGATACGATTCCGTTTCCGTGATGCGCGGGCGCTAGAAACGCAAAGAGCAAGGTCCAGAGAACCTTGCTCTTGCGCAGTGCCTGCGTTGTGGTGGAGCTTTGCCGCGATTTGGGGCGCCGCACGCTCTACACTCTGACACCTGCTCGCCACCCAGTCGGGTAGTGGAGGTGCCGATATTTCTCCCTAGACTCGGGCTGCATGCCGCTTGTGTGCGCGGCTTTGACCCACCCTCAAGGCCGATACCTGTACCCGACGCGCGGCCTTCTGTCACGGGGGCTTCTGCGCTCGCATTGAAAAAAATTTTTCGTACCGGATTGCTCATTTTGGAGGCCATGAGACCGACGTGGCGCACCCGTTTGTGGCCTGCCGTGGCAAACGGCGCGATATCGCCGTGGATGGCGCATTTGGTCGTGGAAAAGGCGCTCGCCATTTACCCTCGCGAGGATTGCAACCGGGCCTATTCCAGGCTACGAGCCCCGAAAACAGGCCCTTCTGAGCGCCCGCGATAGTTAGGGGCTGGGCGCGTTCGCTCCAATGGATCGGCCCCGCGATGCAGCTTTCCCGCTACTTCCTGCCCGATCTGCGCAAGACGCCCAGGCAATCGAGATCGACTGCGGGCAGGATTGGGTTGGGAGCCAGCCAATGAGCAAGCGTGCGCTATCGGTCACTCGCGAGCAGAACTTTCCCGAGTGGTACCAAGCCGCCGTGCGCGACGGCGACATGGCCGAGACGAGCCCGGTGCGCGGCTGCATGATAATCAAGCCGTGGGGCTGGGGCGTTTGGGAACGCATTCAGGCGGAGCTCGATGCCCGCATCAAGGAAACGGGCCACGACAACTGCTACTTCCCGCTCTTCATCCCGATGAGCTTCATCGCGAAGGAGGCTGAGCACGTCGAAGGCTTCGCCAAGGAGATGGCGGTCGTCACGCACCACCGCTTGAAGAACGAAGGCGGCAAGCTCGTAGTCGATCCCGAAGCCAAGCTGGAGGAACCGCTCATCGTGCGTCCGACTTCGGAGACGATTATCGGCGACGCGTTCCAGCGCTGGATAAAGAGCTATCGCGATCTGCCGCTGCTCATCAACCAGTGGGCCAACGTCGTGCGCTGGGAGATGCGCACGCGCCTCTTCCTGCGCACCGCGGAATTTCTCTGGCAGGAGGGACACACCGCGCACGCCGACCGTGACGATGCCATGGCCGAGACGCTGAAGATGCTCGAAGTCTATCGTGAGTTCGCGGAAAGTGTGCTCGCGATGCCCGTCATCGCCGGCGAGAAGCCTGCCAACGAGCGCTTCCCCGGCGCCGACAACACCTATTCGATCGAGGCGATGATGCAGGATGGAAAGGCGCTGCAAGCCGGCACCTCGCATTATCTCGGCACGCACTTCGCTGAAGCCCAGAACATCCAGTTCCAGAACCAACAGGGCCAACTCACCTATTGCCATACGACGAGCTGGGGCGTGTCGACCCGCCTCATCGGCGGCGTGATCATGACGCACGGCGATGACGACGGCCTGAAGCTGCCGCCAAAAATCGCGCCGCGCCAGATCGTCATCGTGCCCATGCTGCGCGACAAGCCCGAGGACAAGGAGCTGCTCGACTACTGCTCTTCGCTCGAAAAGGAGCTGAAGGCCGCCGGCATCCGGGTGCTCGTCGACACCAAGCCGGTGAAGTCGGCTGAGAAGCGCTGGAATTGGGTGCGTCGTGGTGCGCCGGTGATCGTTGAGATCGGCGGACGCGATGCTGCCGGCGGAAACGTCACGTACATGCGCCGCGATGCGCTGCGCGACGGCGACAAGGTCGTCTCGCATACCAGCCCGCGAGCAGAGTTCGTGGCCGGAGCACAAGTTTTGCTGGATGGCATTCAGGCGCGGCTCTTTGCAGAGGCCAAGGCGCGTCTCGACGACAACATCGTTTACGGCATCAAGACATTCGATGAACTTGTGGAGTACTTTGGCGCTCCCGAAGCCGACGACGAAGGTGGCGCGTTCAAGGGTTGGGCGTACGTTCCCTGGTCGAAGCCCCAAGGAGCCGAGCTGGAAGCGATTGCGGAACGCTTAAAAGCGCTTAAGCTCACGATCCGTAACGTGCCGCTCAACCAAAAGCCGATTGAGGGCGCGTGTCTGCTCACGGGGGATCCCGCACTGGAGTATGTGC
>CAXMLT010000513.1:0-2559 GCA_964194245.1 uncultured Hyphomicrobium sp. | reverse complement strand
GTGCACTACTGCGTGACGAACATGCCGGGCGCGGTGGCGCGCTCCTCGACCTTCGCGCTCAACAACGCCACGCTGCCGTTCGTGCTGGCGCTCGCCGATAAGGGCATCGCAGCGGCACTGCGCAGCAATCCCCATCTGCTGGCGGGTCTCAACGTGCACGCCGGCAAGGTCACGCATGCCGCCGTCGCCGGAGCGCTCGGCATGAAGTACACGGAGGCGGCTCGCGCCATCGGCGGGTGACGGGTCGGGAAATGCCGATAAGGGGCTCATCGCAAAAAGAAAACGCCGGGCGCAAAGCGCGGCCCGGCGGTCGAGATTCGAGGGATTACCGATGAAATGCTCCCTCCCCTTCTGCAACTTTAGATTCCCGCAAGCAGCATCTTCCGTTCGCTGAGCGGATTGGGGTTGAGCGGCGTTGAGGGTGGTAAATTTATCGAACCTTGCCCCGCTGCTTTATCTTTCCCGCGGGCAGCGATATTTCGAAGGCACCTCCTCGAGCGGGTGCATCGGGCCCACAAGAACCGGAGCTGCACAGAGTTCATGATGAAGCTCGCGCTCGTTCTGGCGGCGGTCTATGGCGCCGTGGCCATCGCCGCCTTCGTCGCCCAACGCAAGCTCATGTATTTCCCCGACGGCGCCCGCATACCGCCATCCAACTACGGCCTCACAGGCGTCGCGGAGCGCGTGCTCGATGCGCCCGACGGCGCGCGGCTCGTCGGCTGGTATGGGCGCGCCGCGCCGGGGCGACCCACGGTGCTTTATTTCCACGGCAACGCCGGCAACCTCGCCAGCCGCTCCGAGCGCGTGCGCAAATACATCGCGCGCGGGTATGGGATATTCATGCCGAGCTATCGCAGCTACAGCGGCTCGACGGGCTCGCCCACGGAGCGCGCCAATGTCGCCGACGCCAAGCTTGCCTACGAGGCGTTGCGCAAGGACGGCATCGCGCCCGACGACATCATCCTCTACGGGGAATCGCTAGGCTCAGGTGTGGCCGTGCAGGTCGCGGCGGAGAAGGCGGTCGGCGGCATCGTTCTTGATGCGCCTTATACCTCCATCGTCGACGTGGCGGCCGGCGCCTACCCGTTCCTTCCCGTGCGCCCCTTCATGGTCGATCGCTACGACACGATGCGCTACCTACGCGACGTGAAGGCGCCGCTGCTTGTCGTGCACGGCGAGGATGATGACGTGATCCCCGTCGCCATGGGGCGCGCCGTCTATACCGCTGCCAACGGGCCGAAGGAGATCGTGACCTTCCCCGGCGCGGGTCACTCGGACCACCACCTCCACGGCTCGGCCGAAGAAATCTTCCGCTGGATCGAGGCGCTCACTCGCCGCCGGGCGGAATTCGACCCCCCGGAAAAGCGAATGCGCCCGTGAGCGGGTGGCTCAGGGCGCATCAAAATCTCGGATCGGTTGGAAACGCGCAACCGCTTAGCGGCGGGGTGGGCCGCTTCCTGGGCCCCCGGTCCGCGCCGGTGCGGCCGGCTTGCCGGGAAGCAGTCCCTCGCGCTGAGCCCGCTTACGGGCGAGCTTGCGTGCGCGGCGCACGGCTTCCGCTCTCTCGCGAGCCTTACGCTCGGACGGCTTTTCGAAATAGTTGCGAAGCTTCATCTCCCGGAAAATGCCCTCGCGCTGCATCTTTTTCTTGAGCGCCTTGAGGGCTTGATCGACGTTGTTGTCGCGGACGAGAACCTGCAAGCGATGCCTTCCTCTGATTGTCTTGCGAATGCCAAAACGACAAGCGCGCTGGCGCCGGCCGCGCGCTCGCCTGTGAACTTGGCGGCTGTCTAGCAAAAATCCGTTAAATTGTCCATCGGGCTCCCGTGCGCGGATACTCGCCGAGCCCGGAAATACCAATGTTCAGCGGGGTTTGATCCAGGTCACGTGCCCCATTTTGCGGCCCGGACGCGCTTCTCCCTTGCCATAGAGATGGACGCAGGCCGCGGGATCGGCCACCAGCCGGGGCCATTCGTCCACCTCAGCGCCGATGAGGTTGTGCATTTCGGCATTCGAATGCCGCTCGGTGATGCCGAGCGGCCAGCCGGCGACCGCGCGGATGTGGTTCTCGAACTGGCTGACGGCGCAGGCGTCGATGGTCCAGTGGCCGCTGTTGTGCACGCGCGGGGCGAACTCGTTGACGATCAGCGGCTCAGACGCATCCCCGCCGACGTAGAACATCTCGACCGCCAGCACGCCGACGTAGTCGAGCGCGGAGGCGATCCCCTCGGCGATCTCACGGGCTCGGTCGCGATGCCGCTCGGGTAGATCGGAGGGGACGGTCGAGACGCGCAGGATGCCATCGCGGTGCCGGTTGACCGGGATGTCGTAGAAGCGGACTTGGGTGTCGAGACCGCGCACGATCAGCACCGACACCTCGAAAGCGAAGGTGACGAAACCCTCGAGCGTCGCCGGGGCGCGCCCGATCCCGTCGAATGCGGCGGGCAAGTCTGCCGCCGTGGCGATGGGGACCTGCCCCTTGCCGTCATATCCGAGCCGGCGCGTCTTCAGGATCGCGGGCGTGCCCACGGCGCGGATCGCCGCATCGAAATCGGCGGG
>CAXMLT010000512.1:0-4139 GCA_964194245.1 uncultured Hyphomicrobium sp. | reverse complement strand
TGGCGGAGCCATGCTTCGCATGGACCGGGGAGAGGGGACAGCGAGGAGTATGCGGAGACTGGCGCCCCTAAACTGCTGTTCATGGCATCATCGGGCGGCCTCAAGTCGGCGCACACGTTCCGAGGGCGCGATGCGATCCTGTCGGGCCCCGCGGGCGGCGTCGTCGGCATGGCGGAGACGGGCAAGCGCGCGGGCTTTCCCCGCGTCATCGGCTTCGACATGGGCGGCACGTCGACCGACGTCGCGCATTTCGCCGGCGCCTACGAGCGCGCGTTCGAGACGCAGATCGCGGGCGTGCGCCTCGCGGTGCCGATGTTGCGTGTGCATACGGTCGCGGCCGGCGGCGGCTCGATCATCACCTACGACGGCACGCGCTTCCGCGTCGGTCCGGAGAGCGCCGGCGCCAATCCGGGGCCGCGGTGCTACCGCCGCGGCGGCCCGCTCACCGTGACTGATGCCAACGTCATGCTGGGCAAGCTCGACGCGGCGTACTTTCCGGCGATCTTCGGGCCCAACAGCGACCAGCGGCTCGACGCGGACGCCGTGCGCACGGCCTTCGCGGAACTCGCCGCCCAGGTCGGCGACGGGCGCACGGCGGAGGAGATCGCCGACGGCGCAATCCGCATCGCAGTCGAAAACATGGCCAACGCCGTCAAGAAAATCTCGGTCGAGCGCGGCTACGACGTGACCCGCTACGCGTTGAACTGCTTTGGCTCCGCGGGCGGTCAGCACGCCTGTCTCATCGCGGACGCGCTCGGCATGGAGACGATCCTCGTGCATCCGCTGTCGGGACTGTTGTCCGCCTACGGCATGGGGCTTGCCCCGATGCGCGCGAGCCGCGAGCGCTCGCTCGAAGTGCCGCTCGATGGTGCCGCCATGCACACGATCGAGGGCCTCGCCTACGACCTCGGCAGTGCGGCAACCGAGGAGCTGCTGGATGAGGGTGTCGAGCACGACGACATCGCGATCGAGACGTTCGTGCATCTGCGCTACGCCGGCACCGACACGGCGCTGCCGGTCTCTTTGTCGGAGCCGGGCATCATGCGGCGCGACTTCGAGGCGCTGCACCGGCAGCGGTTCGGGTTCGTCTCGCCCGAGAAGGCGATCTTCGCCGCGGCGATCGAGGTCGAGGCGCTCGGCGGCGGTGACACGGATGTGCCTCTGACGAGTGGAACTCCACCTCTCCCCGGTGGGGAGAGGTCGGGCCAACATGCGCAGCATGGCGGACCGGGTGAGGGGGACCGGCGTGTCGAAGCAGGTACCCCCTCACCCGGAAGCGCATTGCATTCGCTTCCGACCTCTCCCCCTGGGAGAGGTGATGAGGCGGCGAACAGCACTCAGCCCGCCGCGACACAGTTCTACTCGCGCGGCGCATGGCACGAGGCGCCCGTCGTGAAGCGCGAGGACATGCGCGCCGGCTTCACGCTCGCCGGTCCCGCGCTCGTCATCGAGCCGCACCAGACCGTCGTGGTCGAGCCCGGGTGGAGGCTCGAGGTCACGGCGCAGAACGACCTCATCCTCGCGCGCACCGAGCCGCGCCCGCGCGAAGAGCTCGGCGCCAAGGCCGATCCCATCCTGCTCGAGGTGTTCAACAACCTCTTCATGGCGAACGCCGAGCAGATGGGGGAAGCGCTGCGCAACACGGCGCAGTCGGTCAACATCAAGGAGCGGCTCGACTTCTCGTGCGCGGTGTTCGACACGAAGGGCGCGCTCGTCGCCACCGCGCCGCATCTGCCGGTGCACCTTGGCTCCATGGACCGCTCGGTCGAGACCATCATCCGGCTGCGCGGAGCCGAGATGCGCCCGGGCGATGCCTACATGCTGAACGCGCCCTACAACGGCGGCACGCATCTGCCCGACATCACCGTGGTTACGCCGATATTCGACGCCGCCGGCGGAGAGGTGCTGTTCTACGTCGCGAGCCGCGGGCATCACGAGGACATCGGAGGGCTCACGCCCGGCTCGATGACGCCGCGTGCCACCACCATCGCCGAGGAAGGCGTCTATATCGACAACGTCAAACTGGTGGAGGGGGGCCGCTTCCTCGAAGCCGAGACACGCGCGCTGCTCACCGGCGCGCAATACCCGGCGCGGCAGCCGGACAAGAATATCGCCGACCTCAAGGCGCAGGTCGCGGCCAACGCCAAGGGCGAAGCCGAGCTCAACCGCATGGTCGCGCATTTCGGGCTCGACGTCGTGCGCGCCTACATGGGCCACGTGCAGGACAACGCTGAGGAGAGCGTGCGCCGGCTGCTTTCGCGCCTCGACGACGGCCACTTCCGCGTCGAGACCGATCAGGGCACGGCGGTCGAGGTGCGCATCACGGTGGACAAGGCGGCGCGCACGGCGAAGGTCGACTTCACCGGCACGAGCCCGCAGCAGGGGAACAACTTCAACGCGCCGGAGCCGGTGACGCGCGCGGCCACCCTCTACGTGTTCCGCGTCATGGTGGAGGAGCCGATCCCCATGAACGCCGGTTGCCTCAAGCCGATCGAGATCGTCATCCCCGAGGGCTCGATGCTGAGCCCCGCCTATCCGGCGGCGGTCGTCGCCGGCAACGTGGAGACGAGCCAGATCGTGACCAACTGCCTGTTCGCGGCATTGAATGCGCTCGGCTCCGCCCAGGGCACCATGAACAATCTCACGTTCGGCAATGCGCGCGTGCAGTACTACGAGACGCTGTGCTCGGGCGCGCCCGCTGGGCCCGGTTTCGATGGCGCCGCCGCCGTGCACGTGCACATGACCAACACGCGGCTCACCGATCCCGAGATCCTGGAGCTTCGCTACCCGGTGCTGGTCGAGGAGTTCTCGATCCGCCGCGGCTCAGGCGGCAAGGGCAAATGGAAAAGCGGCGACGGTACGCGCCGCGTCATCCGGTTTCTGGAGCGTATGGACTGCGCCATCTTGTCGGGCTACCGCGACGTGCGCCCCTTCGGGCTCGACGGCGGGGAGCCGGGCGAGGCCGGCGCGAACCTCGTGCGCCGCACGGGTGGCCGGCTCGAACGGCTCCATGGCTGCGACCAGACCGTGCTCGAAGCCGGCGAGGCGATCGTCATCGTCACGCCGACGGGCGGTGGCTTTGGGCGCGCTTGAAGCTTACGCGAAGCTTAACGCCGTGGTGCCCCAGCGCACTAAGCTGTGGCCTTTCGGCGATTTTGCATGTCCCGCCTCTTGTCGCGCATGGCCGCATCCCCAATCATATGGAGAAGCACTCGCGCATAGCGGGAAAAAAATGAAGCTCGCGGCACATACCACTGGCTCGCTCGTCGTCCTCGCGACAGCGGTGGTGGCGTTCAGCCTCGGCGCCGCGGCGGGTCCCAACGACCCCGTACCGATGAACGGCGCCGACTTCACCCCGCGCGAGATCGCGACCGCGCTGTTCAAGGCCAAGGCCGGCGATCCGATCGACTACTCGCATCACAACCTCACCTACCTCGACCTCTCGGGCCTCGACTTCAAAGGTGCCAAGCTCGCTCATTCCGATCTCTTCGCGGTGGACTTCACCGGCGCCAACCTGCGCGGTACCGATCTGTCGAACACCCGGCTCGACCGCACCGTGCTCATCCACGCCGATCTCGCCGGCGCCAACTTGAGCGGCGCCACGATCCTGCGGCCGACGGTCTACACGGATCTCGAAGAGAACTTGAGCGACGCGCCGAGCTTTGCCGGTGCAAATCTGCAGGGCATTCGCGTTATGGCCAAAATGTCGGGGGCGGACTTCCACGGCGCCGACCTGACGGGCGCCAACCTGAGCCCACTCGAAGCGCGCCCGGGACAGGGCACGATCACGACGCTCGCCAAGAACGTGCTGAAGTCGTGCGATTTCTCGCGCGCCAAGATGCAGGGCGTGAACCTCGACCGCGCGGTGCTGACGTTCGCGCACTTCGTCGGCGCCGACTTGCGTGACGCCAATCTCACCGGCGCTGATCTTTCGAAGGCCGATTTCACCGGCGCCGACCTCACGGGGGCAAACCTCACGGGCGCCGATCTCGACGGCGCCATCCTGCTTGGCGCCAAAGGCCTCGACACGGTGAAGGGGCTGTCGACCGCGCTCAACTTCGACAAGACGATCCGCTGACCTGCTCCGTTGCCTGGCACGTGGCAAGATTCCACCTCTCCCAGGGGGAGAGGTCGGCTGG
>CAXMLT010000511.1:0-1525 GCA_964194245.1 uncultured Hyphomicrobium sp. | reverse complement strand
TTCGCTCAAGGGTCTAACAACACAAACCCACGGAGATCATTTGGCAACTTCGGCCCGACGAGCGACGCGATAGGTCGGGCAAATCCCGGCAACCAGGCCCGCGAGCGGCCTACCGACCCTAGTCAGTTCCGCAGCCTCCCAGGCTTTGTTGCCCCATCGCAATCGCAACCGACCACACCCCTTCTTCCAGACAGCATGGGTCAAACGCCTGGACGCTGAACTGCTTGCGTATGGCCGTGGCCCAATCCCACACCCCCTCGAAGGGTGGAGTGTTCGCATCAGCGGAGAGGACCAATGGAATACGGAACATTCAAGTTGTGGCTGACTGAACGCGGATGCCGCTTCGATACACAGCCCGAGCAGCGCGGAGACGGGCACGGCACCGTGACGATCCATCGTGAGGGGCGGACCGCGGAACTGCTACTAGTTGGGGCGCGCCACGAACTCGACCCGAATTCGGTTCGCCGAGTTTGCGAAGCGCTTGACCTCAAATGGTCCGATCTCCCGGGACCAAAGAGTCGCGCCTGATTAGTCCGAGGACGGTCTTGGCCAAAGCTGCGGGCGCTCCTTACTCCTCGAACGGCTAAAGTGACAGGCTACGTTCCGGCCGAGCCTCATCGCTGCGCCGCGCATCTGATCCTCGCAAGGTGTTCTGAGGAGCCTGCCGGGGGGCGAAGGCTCGCTCAAATTTGCCCAATTAGCGAAATCCGGTTGAACGACGGCTGAACGATGGCCTGTGTTCTCGTCTCGAGACCGAGGGGCTGGGAATGGGAACGGCTGCTAGACGGGCGCAGGAAGCTACTGCTGCTCGCCATCGCGCACGGGGCAACGCGTCCGGCGCTTGCTCCGCGACACACGAGCAGTGCGGGTTGCTGGATAAGCACAACCGACCGGTATAAGCGCCAATTTTCAGACTCGCTCCTGTGAATAACGGGCGCAATTGCAGTCCGAGACTAGCGAGACAGCATCCATTTTGGAGAGTAGCAGCAATCTTCCGCGCGCTCTCCCAGCGCAGCCCTCTCGTTGGCGGAAGGGACTGCGCCGGCCCGGCGGGGACCGGCGCATTTTTCTTTCGAGGTGATCCGATGCACAGACTTCTCGTGCTTGCCTTTGCAGCTTGGCTCGTCACGCCGTCACACGCCGAGGAGTGGAATTGGGAGATCGGCTACAAGCGGCCCGGCTTCGTACACCATCACTATCGCCATCACGTTAGCGAGATCGACCGCGAGCGCGTGCGTCTTTACCGGGAGGCCGGGATCGATGCTGAGCATCGGCGCGACGATGTCGGGGGCGGCTTGGGAGATCGACACGACGATGGTCGAGGCTTTCACTGCCTTGAGCCAATCCGCGGTGTCGGCACGCAATGGATCGGTCAGGAAGGCGCGCTACAGGCCGCCCGCAAGGATTGGATGGAGCGCGTGCGTTATGATCATGGAGAGCAGTATCTCGATATGACGAATGACCGCGACGAGATCAGCCGGTGCAGTCGCGTCTCGATTGGCGAGGTCGCCGGACAGGTCATGTA
>CAXMLT010000510.1:0-2130 GCA_964194245.1 uncultured Hyphomicrobium sp. | reverse complement strand
CGCCGACGCCTGCCCGGTCAAGGACGAGGCCGTGCGCGTCGCCGAGCGGCACGGCCTTCCCATCTACTTCGTCTCGAATTCCTGGATGCGGTTGCCCGAAGGCCCTCTCATCCGCCGCGTCGTCGTAAGCGACGGCGCCGACGCGGCGGATGACTGGATCGCCGAGCGCATCGGGCCGCGCGACATCGCGGTAACGGCCGACATCCCGCTCGCCGGCCGCTGCTTGAAGCGCGGAGCCCAGGTCGTCGGGCCCACCGGCAAGCCGTTCACCCAGGAAGGCATCGGCATGGCGCTCGCGATGCGCGAGCTCTCCGCGCACCTGCGGGAGACGGGCGAGAGCAAGGGCTACAACGTCGGTTTCACAAAGGCTGACCGCTCGCGCTTCCTGCAGGCGTTGGAGGAAGCCGTGCAGCGCGCGCTGCGGCGCCCGGCCGACGCTTGAGCCGCGGGGTGCGAATGCCACGAGACATGGCAGCGTCACGCGCCGCCGCGTCCCGAATGCTGCCACGCGAAGGAAGCAATTTGCGCTGTTGCCTTTAAGCTCCGTTATGCGGCCGTTGGGTAGCGTCGCGGGTTGCTTCGGCCGCCCGATGAAAACTTTCCTTCTGAGGTTCATCCATGAAGCCAATGCTCCCGCTCGCAGCTGCCCTCCTGGCTCTCGCGTCTGCTGCCTCCGTCGCCGACCCGGCGGCGCCGGCGCTGCGCACTTCGCCCGATCTCGCCGAAGGGGTGCAGGCGTTTCCGCGGTTGGACGGCGATACCAAGGCCGCCGTTGCAATCAACCGGGCGTTGGATGAAGCGGATGCGCAAGTTGCCGAGGAAGCAAAGAGCTGCGTGGAGGACTCCGACGGCAAAGGAAGCTGGAAGCGCAACGTCGAGGTCACACTGACGAGTGCGCGCTTCGTCAGTTTCCTCGCGCATGACGACTACTATTGCGGAGGCCCCTATCCGGATACCTCCATTCTTGCTCTCGTCTACGATCTCCAAACCGGTGCACCCGTCGACTGGAAGCGGCTCATTCCCGGTGTCTCCGAGCAATCCAACGAGGTGGCCGCTGACGAAACGCCGCTCCAGACCATAAGCTCGCCGGCGCTGCTCGCTCTATTCAACGAAGCATCGGCGCGAAGCGGAGGCGACGGCGACTGCAAGGACGCGCTTTCGGCCGATTCAGACGAGCCTACCCAACTTCTGGTATGGCCCGATGCCAATACGAAAGGGCTCGCCGTAGCCATTCCGGGGCTCCCACATGCGGCAAGGATCTGCGGCGGCCCGCTGACCATTCCCGCGGACAAACTCAAGGCGATGCACGCCGATGTGGGCCTGATCGAGGACATCGAGACGGCGTCTGCGCAAGACAAGGGTGCGCACAAGCGGCTCTGAGGGCCGACCGCCGATCATGCCGGAGTGGACGCAGCCAGCTTGAGCCGCGGGGCGGCGCACGCCATATTCGGCGCATGGCCCGCCCCCCCAAGATCGAGTCCGATACGACCCCCAAACCGCGCGCCTCGCGCGGCAAGTCGGGCAAGCCGCCCGCGCCGCCGGCCGAAACCGCCGCCGGTACGCCGCAGACCCGCGCCTTCGCTGAGGCGGCGCACCCGGCCTTCGATTCTGGCGAGCCACCTCGGCCAACGTTGCCGGCGCTGCGCCAGCAGGGGCCACGGCCACCCATGGCAGGGGAGACGATCTCGCGCTACCTCGACGCGCTGCTGGCCAAGCCCGCCGAGCGCTCGGAGCGAGCCAGGGAGATGCTGCTGCAGCAGCCGATGCTCGCGACGCACCCGCTCGTCTCCGGCAATCAGCCGCTGTTCACGCCGCACCGTCCGCCGCGACCGGAGAAGTCGGAAGGCGGCGTGCGCTTCGAGCTCGTCTCCGAGTACGAGCCCAAGGGAGACCAGCCGACCGCGATCGCCGAGCTCGTCGCCGGAGTGAGCCAGAGCGAGCGCAGCCAGGTGCTGCTCGGCGTAACCGGCTCGGGCAAGACCTACACCATGGCGCAGGTGATCGCGGCAACGCAGCGCCCCGCGCTCGTGCTCGCCCCCAACAAGACGCTCGCCGCGCAGCTCTACGGCGAGTTCAAGAGCTTCTTCCCCGACAACGCGGTCGAGTACTTCGTCTCCTACTACGACTACT
>CAXMLT010000509.1:0-4016 GCA_964194245.1 uncultured Hyphomicrobium sp. | reverse complement strand
GAGACAGGGGCGATCCCTGCAGCAGCCCCGGCGACGGGCGTCAGGCGAGTCGCCGTGGTTTGCGCGTCCGGGGAGCCGCTACAGCTCCTGCGGCGGGCGCTCCTCTCCGAGATCGCTGGCCGCCGGCACAAGCTTCTCGTCGTCGCGCCAGAATTTGCGGCAGCCGACATCCGTGCTCTCGACGGGATGGGCGCCGAGCGAGCCATCTTCGAGGGCCAGCAAAACGGCCTCAAGCTCTTCGCTGACTGGAAGGCTATCGGGACGCTCAAAGGCATCCTCGCGACCTGGGCGCCGCATACCGTATTCGGCTGTGGGGCAAGACCGATGATCTACGCCGCGCTCGCGGCTCAGGGTGCCGGCGCGGAGCGCGTGGTCCTGCTCGTCAATGCCTTGCCAGAGCACCGCTTCACGGGAGCTTTGGCCGCTGATGAGATGCCGGCGTGGCGCTACAGCCAGGCGATGCGCGCGGCCGACGCGGCGATCTTCTTCAATCACGACGATCTCGGCCTTCTGAAACGGCTCGGGATGCTGCCGTCCGCGCTCCCGGCCTCGGTTGTGCCCGGCGCGGGCGTCGATCTGGCGATGTATGGGCTTTTGCCGCTGCCGCCGCTCGATGACGGGCTCGTCTTCCTGATGGTCGCGGAGCTCGATCGACGCAAGGGCGTTGTCGAATACTGCGAGGCGGCCCGCGAGCTGCACGGGCGCGCCCCCAATTGCCGGTTCCTGCTGGCAGGCTCTCCGGGCGACGGCGCGCTCGGCATGCAGGCGGGCGATGTGACGGCCTACGCGCCTGCGGTCGAATACCTGGGTCCGGTGCAAGACATCCGCGCGCTGCTCGCGACGTCGCACGTCTTCGCCTTTCCCTCGCACGGCGAAGGCATGCCGCAGCCGTTGCTCGATGCCATGGCGGCCGGTCGGCCGATCGTCACGACCGACGTCGCCGGGTGCCGGGAAACGGTCGATGACCGCGTCAACGGTTGCTTTGCTCAACCGAGGGAGGCGCGGTCGCTCGCCGCCGCGATGGAGAGCTTCTTGAAGCGCCCGGATCTCATTCCATCGATGGCGCGGGCGAGCCGCGCGAAGGCCGAGCGGTTTTGCGCCATCGAGACGGTCAACCGGGCGCTGCTCACGGCCCTTGCGCTCGCCTGAGCTTTCTCGTGCTCAGCTGCGGCTATAGAGCGTATAGCTGAGCTTGGGTTGGCGGAAAGAAGCCTCCGGATCGATCAGCATGTTGCTCCGAATAGCCTGACGGCCAAGAAGCATGCGGTAGGTGAGCTTCTCCCGGTTTGCGAGCGTGACCTCGATCGGCCACGACCGGTCGCCCATGCGAAGGCGGGTCGCGATGACGTACCTCAGCTCGCGTTCGCCGTTCGAGCTCGTCACCGCGCGCCGGTCGATCACCTCAGCGCAGGCATCGACCTCCAGATCCTCGCGGCTTGGGTTGGGCCGGACGGTGAACCGCACCATCGGTCGCTTGGCCGGGCCGTAGGGCTCGATCAGGTGCGTATGGAGCGAGGAGGTCTTGGCGCCGGTGTCGATCTTCGCCTTGAGCGCGGGCAGACCGAGGTCGGGCAGGGCGATCCACTCCTGCCAGCCAAGGATCAGGGATGAGCGCGTCAGGTGCATCGGAGCACGCGAGTTCGCAAGCGAATGAGCCGGCAAAGCCTATCCTTCTTTCCTTGCTCCGTCGTATTCGGGCAGCGTCGGCCGGGGAGGCCAGCCTGCAGCATGATAACGCGGGAACGTCGCCGGGGCCTGAGAAAAGGTATCTCTGACGGCCAACGCCGAGCCTTGGCAGCAGAATCGCCTATACATCTGAGCCCGGTCGGTTCTGACGCCAGCCGTTGAAACCGTCTAGGCTACGGGAGTTCCTCAGATCAGCGGCGCGATTGACCGCAATCGCGTACTTTCCTATCTCACGAGCATGGCGATCCGACCGATCATCACTTTTCCCGATCCGCTTCTGCGCAAGGTCTCCGAGCCGGTAGAGCGCGTCGACGACGATTTGCGCCGCCTTATGGACGATATGCTGGAGACGATGTACGCGGCCCCGGGCATCGGGCTCGCCGCCGTGCAGGTGGGCGTGCCACGGCGGCTTCTCGTGATCGATGTCGCTGAGGACGAGGAGGCGCCCCAGCCTCTCTTCCTGGTCAACCCCGAGATCGTGTCGCTCGGCACCGAGACGCGACTGCACGAGGAGGGCTGCTTGTCGATCCCCGACGTGCGCGTCGAGATCGAGCGGCCCGCGCTGGTGACTGTGCGCTACACGGATCGGGCCGGCGACCGCCGGGAGCTCGAGGCGAGCGGCCTGCTTGCGACCGCGATCCAGCACGAGATCAACCACCTCGACGGCAAGCTGATTATCGACTTCCTATCCTCGCTGAAGCGCGACATGGTGGTGCGCAAGTTCAAGAAGCAGGCGCGCGCCACGGAAGCGCTCTGAGCCCTGCACCAACCCCGCTAGCGGACGCCCTGCCAATGACGCTGCGCATCGTCTTCATGGGCACGCCCGACTTTTCCGTGCCGACATTGACCGAGATCCTGGGCGCCGGGCACGAGGTCGTGGCGGCCTACACGCAGCCCTCGCGGCCGGCGGGGCGGGGCATGGCGGAGCGGCTGTCGCCGGTTGCGCGGTTCGCCGCGAACGCCGGCATCCCGGTGAAGTCGCCCACCAGCCTCAAGCGCGAAGCCGAGCAGCGGGAATTTGCCTCTCTTAATGCGGATGCCGCGGTTGTCGTCGCCTACGGGCTGCTGCTGCCTCGGCCGGTCCTCGCCGCGCCGCGCCTCGGCTGCTTCAACCTGCACGCCTCCGCGTTGCCGCGCTGGCGCGGAGCGGCGCCGATCCAGCGGGCCATCATGGCCGGCGACGCCGAGACCGCCGTTATGGTGATGCGCATGGAGGAAGGCCTTGATACCGGCCCGGTGTGCTTGGCCAAGCCCGTCGCCATAGGCCCCGAGGTGACGGCGGGCGAGTTGCACGACGAGCTGGCGCGACGTGGCGCGAACCTCATGGTGCGCGCGCTTGGCGGCTTGGAGCGCGGGCTGCTCGAGTGCACGCCGCAGCCGGGTGAAGGCGCGACCTACGCGGCGAAGATCGACAAGGCCGAGGCGCGCATCGACTTCGCGCGGCCCGCGCGCGAGGTTCACAACCTCATCCGTGGGCTGTCGCCGTTTCCGGGCGCCTGGTTTGAGGCAACGGCTACGGGGAAGGTCGAGCGGGTCAAGGTGCTCCGCGCGGGCCTTGCCGATGGGAGTGGGGTCCCCGGCGAGGTGCTCGACGATGCGCTCACCGTCGCGTGTGGGTCCGGTGCAGTCCGCCTTTTGGAGCTGCAGCGCGCCGGCAAGAAGCCGATGGGAGCTGCGGAGTTCCTGCGCGGATTTCCCCTGGCCCGGGGTGCGGTCCTCGCGCCCTGAGCGCGGCCAGCGCCAAGGCTCCAGCGATCATTGGACCTGCGCATGCAACCACGCTAAGCTATTGTTAATGATGGCTTTGCGTGAATGGAGTGGTGCTATGCGTGTTCTCGGACTTCTGCCTCTCGGGCTTGTCGCTGTTGCGCTTATGGGCTCCGCGCAAGCGCAGACCGCGCAGACCACGCGCATCGAGACCCGCCCCATCTATGGCGCCACCGTCACAGTCGAGCACGGGGTCCGCGTCTATCGCCCGGTGCCGCCGACCCAGCACCTGATCGTCAACCCGGACAGGGCCCCGCTGGCGCTGAACGTCGACAACCCAGCCTACCCGCCCCGCTGAGCCTAAGCGCCGATGAAGGTTGAGGCCCCGGGTCAGCGCGGCTAGGGATGAGCGGCAATCCTCCGCGTCGCGCGCCCTGAGCCTCCCGAGCCTTCATGCCCCGCTTCCGCATCCTCGTCGAATACGACGGCACGCCGTTTCTCGGCTGGCAGCGTCAGGCCCAGGGCGCCTCGGTGCAGGGTGCCCTCGAAGCCGCTCTGTTTCAGTTCTGCGGAGAGGCGGCGAGCGTCCGCGGCGCTGGGCGCACCGATGCGGGCGTGCACGC
>CAXMLT010000508.1:0-3282 GCA_964194245.1 uncultured Hyphomicrobium sp. | reverse complement strand
GATGACTCTCAACGTCAGCGTTGGGCCAATCTCGGACATAGCCGCGGCGTGTGGGATTGGACTTCTTGAAAGCACAACCCTTCTAACGTGCGGCCTGCCTATGAGTGCGGTGGACAGCCCGCATGATCACAGGTCACGCCAGAAGCCTTGGTAGTTAATCTCACATGTGGTTTCCGCGTTCAGCACCGTTCCGAGCCAGGTTCTCACGGTGCTTGAGCCTCGGAAAAGCAAGAAGAAAAAGCGGCCAAACCTTCCATCGCTGTGCTTATTGGCACGGGCAGATCTTGACCCGACCGCACTCAGGGCGGCTCCTATCGCCCGATAGCGCTGGATCGTATCCGTTTAGCACTCCTGGCCGCTATACTGTCCGAGCAGGATAGTCCCCGTTGGGACGCGTCTTTCTGGTAAATTGGATGGCGCCTCACAACCGAAATATTGAAATGCTTGCACATCACATTCACGTCGTCGATGACGATGCCGCATTTCGCGCTGCTGTAGCGCGGCTATTGGAGGGATCGGGGTACCGCGTCGCACTCTACAAGTCCGCGCAGAATCTGTTGGAAGATCTACCGAACGACATGAATTTCGGCTGCATACTGCTCGACGTCCGTATGCCAGGTCTAAACGGGCTCGACCTGCAGGCTCGTCTCATTGAGAGAGGCAGCACCTTGCCGATTGTCTTCCTGACAGGTCATGGAGATATACCGATGAGCGTACGCGCCATTAAGGCTGGCGCCGAGGATTTTTTATCGAAGCCGGTCTCCAGGAAGACGCTTCTCGATGCAATCCAGCGGGCCCTGGCACGGAATGCCAGTGCGCGCGAAAGGAGCACCCGACTTCACTCGCTGCGTGCCCTCGTTAAGACGCTGACGCCCCGGCAAAGGGAGGTTTTTGCCCTCGTCGTGGCCGGCAAACTCAACAAACAAATCGCACATGAACTCGGTACGTCAGAGCGTACCATCAAAGCCCTTCGCCAAGAGGTGATGCGGAAATTGAAGGTTCGCTCGCTCGTTGAGGCGGTTTCGATAGCTGAACAGCTACGGGATCAATCCACCTCGAGCAGCTAAGTTATCGTGATCTACGAAAACGCTAGTGGTCGATTATGGTCGGACTGAGCTCCAATGAGTTTTCCGTTGAGCCGCCGGGCGGACTAGATGCACGATTTTGTGAGGTGATGGATGCTGCGCCCGTGATGATTTGGGTGTCCGACCAAGACAAGCTTTGTACCTGGTTTAACCGGCCATGGTTGACATTCACCGGCCGCGCGATGGCGCAAGAACTTGGGCGCGGGTGGGCAGAATGCGTCCATCCGGACGACTATGAGCGCTGCTTAGAGATTTACTTTGGTAGCTTTGACCTTCGGAAGGAATTCCGGATGCAGTATCGACTGCGTCGCTATGATGGCGCGTATCGTTGGATCGATGACACGGGAATCCCGCGCTACGGGCGCGACGGCGGATTTCTCGGCTACATTGGCTCGTGCAGCGACATACACGAATATCGAGAGACTGATGCCGAAACACACCGGCGACTGCTAGAGCTTGCACATCTGAACCGCGCGGCCGAGGCCACCGCCTTGTCGGCCTCCATCGTGCATGAGCTAAACCAACCTTTGGCAGCAATCTTGAGCAACGCCGAGGCCGCCGAACTCTGTCTCGAAAATGAGCCACCTAACCTAACTCTGGTGAAAGAAATTCTTGCCGACATTCGGCGTGATGACGAGCGCGCGGCGGATGTGGTTCGCCATATGCGGAGGTTATTGCACAGAAATGAAGTTAAGTCGCTCAAGGCCGACGCGAACGAGGTCGTGCGGGTGGTGCGCGAAATTGTTGAGTGCCAAGCGAGTGGCATGGGCGTTTCGTTAAGCACCGATCAAGAGCAGCGCTCATTGCCCGTACATGCCGACCCGATTCACTTGCAGCAAGTTTTGCTCAACTTGGTGCTGAACGGGTTCGATGCACTCTTGAGCTGCATGCAGGGTGAGCGCCGGATGGTGCTCCGTACAGCTAGCATCGAAGGGTCGACTGTCGAGGTCTCGGTAGTGGATTCTGGCGCCGGCATTCCAACAGACATGTTGGAGCGCATTTTCCAACCGTTTGTCACAACAAAGGCTCACGGCACAGGGTTAGGTTTGTCGATTGCGCGGTCCATCATCGAAACCTACGGCGGAGAGATCTGGGCCGAGAATCAAGCCGGGGGCGGAGCCGCAGTTCGATTTAGCCTGCCGCTGGCCGAAGCAAGCCCATAAACGAGTTCATGCGGTGACGCGGCTGAAACATCCTCATTGTCCCAGCGGACAAGTTGACAAGATCGTGCCAGGGCTTCCAGTTTTGGCCAGCCCCCGATTGTCATTCCCTCGTGACGAGCGTTTGCGGGCTTCGAGGGCGCTTCTCCGGTCCATCCCCCGTCCCCCCGGGCCAGGATTGAGGCGCCCTCACCTTTTATGGGCATTTCTCACGCAGGCTCGCAATTGGCCGAGAGGACAGCTTGTTCGACCCTCTTGTACGCGCTCCCCTGGCATCGGCCTCGATTGTAATCACGTTCCAATCGGGCCTCAGGGCGCCTCGTTCGCGGCGGATCAGAGGCGCCCTTAGCCCACCTTCGATTTCCGCGACCATGTTCCCAGGGACAATAGCCGGCGCGACGAAAGAATGGTGTTTAGTGTGGTTGGAGAGCTGGAGGCCTCTTCCAGCTCTCCCGCCGATAACGGTTCCAAGTTTTCCCTTCAAAATTAGCCTTGGAACAGCTCTCGACGAGGCAGTGCGGTGCATTACCCCGCTCTGCCTCGTCTTCAGTTATCCACCGCGGGCGCGTAAACAACAAGTATCAATTGCTACGATTGGGCCTCGGGGCTCGCGCTACAGATTAGTGGGACCCTACGAGGCTTACACCGTCGCAGGCAGAAATGGGCGATTCAATATCTCTCAACGGGATGCGGGTGCTCGTGGTCGAGGATTCATGGCCGGTTGCCAACGCCATTAAGAGACTTGCGGAAAATGCGGGCATGGTTGTAGTCGGGCTAGCGGCGACCGTAGACGAAGCCGATCAATTGCTTCTTACCCTCACGCCCGATGTCGCCATTGTCGACATCAACTTGCGCGGAGAAATGGCTTACGGCCTGATCGATCGACTTCGCATGAAGGACGTACCGACCATTCCAACGTCCGGCTATGATGCGTTTTCTTTTGGGAAGGACGAGGTCACAGCGGTCCTGACTAAGCCGTTTCGCGCCGGCTCGCTGCTCGCTCACCTGCGCCGGATTACGGCGGCTCGATCGGCGGG
>CAXMLT010000507.1:0-5569 GCA_964194245.1 uncultured Hyphomicrobium sp. | reverse complement strand
CATGTGCACGACCATCATCAGGTCGGGCGAGGCCTTGCGCACCGCGATGCCGAGCCGGCGCACGTCCTCGGGCAGCCGCGGCTCGGCAACCGATACGCGGTTTTGCACCAGCACCTGCGCCTGATCGATGTTGGTGCCGGGCTTGAACACCACGTTGATTGACAACCGCCCGTCGCCTGTCGATTGCGAGACGATGTACAGCATGTCGTCGACGCCGTTGACCTCCTGCTCAATCGGCGTGGCGACCGTCTCCGAGATGATCTGCGCCGAGGCGCCGGGATAGCTGGCCGCGATGTTCACCGTCGGCGGCGCGATTTCGGGATACTCGGCGATGGGCAGCGTGCGCTGCGCAATGGCGCCGATGATGAGGATGATGATGGAAAGGACCGCGGCGAAGATCGGCCGATCAATGAAGAAGTGAGGCAAACGCATGTGCGGTCGTCCGCCCTGGCTCAGTTGCTCGCGGCTTTGGCGTCGGTCATTTCCGGTTTGACCTTCGCCCCTGGGCGCACAGCCGGGTTGGCGATACCGTCGACGATGATGCGGTCGTCCGCGCTGAGCCCGCTGAGGACGACGCGCATGCCCTCGTGAATAGGCCCGAGCACGACCGGCTTTGGTACCACCTTATCGTCGGCATCGAGCGCGAAGACGATCTTGCGCGTCTGGTCGGAGATCACGGCGCGGTCGGGAATAAGAATGGCATCGACCTCGCCGGCAAAGAGCTGGATGCGGCCGAACACGCCCGGCGTGAACAGCATGTCCTTGTTTTCGACTATGGCGCGGCCGCGGATCGTGCCGGTGCGCGCATCGAGCTGGTTGTCGACGAAATCCATCTTGCCGACATGTGCATGCGTCCAATCCGTCTCGTCGGCGAGGCGGATACGCACGGGATTGCTGACCTCGCGGGAGGAGCGTCGGGCGCCGGAAAGATTGGCGCGCGTGTAGCGGAGGTAGTCGCTCTCGGAAACCTCGAACAGGAACTGGACGGGATCGAGGGAGACGATCGTCGCAAGGAGCGTCGTGCTTCCGGAGCCGCCGTTGACCAGATTGCCCTCGTTGACCTTCTTGTCGGAGATGCGGCCGGCGATCGGCGCTTTGACTTCGGTCCATTCGAAATTGAGCTCGGCCGCCTTCTGCGCGGCCGCCGCCACCTGCAACTGGGCTTGGGCGACCGCCAAGCCGGCGGCGCGCTGATCGTAGTCGCGTCCCGAAATGGCATTCGTGCCGAGCAGGGGCTTCGCCCGCTCCACGTCGGCGGCGGTCAATTTGACCTGAGCCTCGGCGCGCGCAACCTCGGCCTTGGCGCTCTCAACCGCGATGGCAAATGGCCTCTGGTCGATCGTGAACAGCAGGTCGCCCGCTTTGACGGTCGCGCCATCGACGAAGTTCACCTTGTCGATGAAGCCCGACACGCGCGGGCGCACCTCGACCGACTTCACGGCGACAAAGCGGCCCGAGTACTCGTCCCAGGTGGTGATGTGCTCGGTCAGCGGACGGGTTACCGTCACCGCCAACGGCGGTGCGTCGGCAGCCCCAGCAGTGCCCGCGGCACCCATTGCGAGCGATACTGCAAGCGGAAACAAAAACAGTGCGGTCCGGTTCATGAACTCCTCGATCGCCCGCTTGATACTAGCGGGTTCCGGCCCACCCGCCAGAGCATTTTGACTTAGATCAGACCTAGATCATGTGCCAGCCGTGGCTCACGACGATGGATTGCCCCGTGAGCGCATTCGTCTTGAACGCGGCCAGCATCAAAGCGATCTCGGCAACGTCATCGACGGTGGTGAACTGCTTGTCCACGGTCTCGCCGAGCATGATTTCCTTAACGACGCGGTCTTCGGAAATGCCCAGCTCCTTTGCCTGCTCCGGGATCTGCTTTTCTACGAGCGGCGTCAGCACGAAGCCGGGGCAGATCACATTTGAGCGCACATTATGCTTCGCCCCCTCCTTCGCCATGGTGCGTGCGAGGCCGAGGATGCCGTGCTTGGCCGCCACATATGCCGCCTTCAACGGCGAGGCCTCGTGGCTGTGCACCGATCCCATGTAGATGAGCGCGCCCGAGTTCTGCTGGTACATGTGCTTCACGCAGGCCTTGGTCGTCAGGAAGGCGCCGTCGAGGTGGATCGCCAGGATCTTCTTCCAGTCGCTGTAGGGAAACTCCTCGATGGGATGGACGATCTGGATGCCGGCGTTCGACACAAGGATGTCGATCCTGCCGAACGCGTCCACGGCCTTCGCCACCCCGGCATTGACCTGATCCTCATTCGAAACGTCCATGCCGACGCCGATTGCCGACTTCGCATCACCGAGCTCGCGTGCGGCCTTCGCCGCACCTTCGACATTCAGATCCGCGATGACGACACGACCCCCCGCTTCCAGGTAGCGCTTGGCGATGGCGTGGCCAATGCCGCTCGCGGCACCGGTGATGAGAGCAACCTTGCCGTCGAGCTGCATCGATCTCACTCCTCATTTCTTGAGATAATCGAAGACGACCTTACCGAGCCCCAGTGTCAGGTCGGCGACGATGTGCGTTGCCGAGATGATTTCGCGCACCGGCAGGGCGGCAATGGGCGCCAATGCATGCGGGCTGAGATCGAGGGTGGCGGGCCCCGACCATGCGCCCTTCATGACGATGTCCTCGAGGCGGTAGTCGACGAGCTCGCAGATCCGCGGCGTTCCATCCACGTGGGGAATGATCTTCAGAAGGTAGTTCGGCTTCTCCAGAGCGGCGCGAGTGGCCGTAAGGTCCAACGCCTTGTGCTTGAACCCCATCGTGCCGGTCGCGATGCGGACGGACCCATAGTCGAGGGTGCCGATCAGCGTGTCCTTGTCCGGGCCGAGGAACGGCTGGGCATATTTCTTCGGGAAACCCCACAGCTCCCGCCCCCCATAGATGGGCGGTCCGTCGTTGAGAAACATGGCATGCGTATAGCTGCCTTCGTGGCCCTCGAATTTCACCGGAATGACCTGGCCGGATTCCGTGTAGTCGCCGAACCCGGTCGAGTCCGGCATGCGGATGAACTCGTACTTGACGATCGGTTCATCGAAAGTCAGGGGCTCCGGCACCACGGCATCGAGCGCCGCGCGATCGGTCCTGTAGGTGATGATCAGATATTCGCGATTGAAGAAGCGGTAAGGGCCCGGTGGAAACGCGGGGCTCGTCAGCGGCATGGCGAACGCACGCCGGCGAACTTCATCGATTTTCATGGTTCGTGTCCTTCGGCAGAGGGCGCCACGTCGCGCGTGAGATCGAGGATCGTCACCCCATCTTCCGGCCGCGTGCGGTTCTTCCAGGCCGGGTGCTGCAGCGTGCGCTCCACGTCGTCGCGTCCGGCTTGCCAGTGCTCGTCGACGGTGTAGCGCGAGAACTCGTAGTCGTTGGATTGAGTCCAGTAGGCTGCGCGGCGGTGAATGAGCTGCACGATGGTGATCGCGGCGTCGCAGCCGAGGCTGTCGAGAAGCTGCCAATCCTCGCTCTCGCGCACGTCGTCGGGTAGCAACGGACGCAAGTGGTGCACGGCACGGCGTATGGCCTGCAGCTCGCGGAACACGTCGGTGCTCAAGCGGGTGCGGCTCGAGTAGCGGATTTCCTTCTCCCGCTGAGCGATCTCAAAAAGCGTCTTGGGGACCGGCCCTTGCGCGCTGAACAGATCGATCTGGAAGATGACCGAGTCCTCGCGCGGGCCGCATCGCTCCAACACGTGTTGAAGCGGCGCATTCGAAACGAGGCCTCCGTCCCAGTAGGGCTCACCGTCGATTTCTATTGGGGGAAAGCCGGGAGGCAGGGCACCGCTCGCCATGATGTGCTCTGGGCCGATCGTGTGCGAGGTCGTGTCGAAATACTTCATGTTCCCGGTGCGGACCTGCACGGCTCCGATGCTCAATCGCACGGAGCCGGAATTCAGCAGATCGAAATCGACGAGATCGAGAAGGGTGGCGCGCAGGGGTGAGGTGTCATAGATGCTGATCGCCTCCGGCGTGCCCTGCGGCATGAACACGGCTGGAGGCATTCTCGGTTCAAAGAATCCAGGAACTCCTGCCGCAGCGACAAGCGCGGCGCTGGCCTCGTTGAAGAACCTCCGCGAGCTATCATCGTATCCGAGAGGCCACGCGATCAGTCGACTGGACACGAGCTCCCAGAACTGGCGCAGCCGCGGCACGCGCTGCTCAGGTGTGTTGCCGGCGATGATGGCTGCATTAACGGCTCCGATGGAGATGCCCGCAACCCAGGACGGAAGGTGTCCGGCGCCGACAAATTCCTCGTAGGCGCCGGCTTGATAGGCTCCGAGCGCACCGCCGCCCTGCAAGACGAGAATCTTCCTGTCCTCGCGGTAAGCCAACGGATGCCTCCATACCCAGGGCCGCGGCCGGGCGGTGGATCACTCTTCAGCAGGGTTGTTAATTATTGTTAGCGAGGCCGGGCTCGGACCCGCGCCATTGCATCTAAACACGGCGCCAGAGCCATTCAAGACGACAGCGGCCCGCGATCTCCGACTGCAGCCACGCTCTACCGGTCGGTTGGGACGCCACGAGCTTGTTGAGGGTATTTGCGCATCTGGCGCACCGGGAAGGATAAAAGCGCGAACACTTAATTGATTGAATCCGCGCTGTGATTGCTGAAGGCCGCGGCCAGTGCGGTGCGCTCGCGCTTGGCATAGGCCGCAATAACAGAGTTATCCTCGTCTCCCGTCAACGAGCCATCATCGCTCTTGTTCCGCGTTGCGATGGGGCGCCAGTGTATAATCCTGCTTTGCTCGGCCAATTCTCGAATCTGAGGCACGCCGAGCTTAGGCTAAAGAGCAACGTCGCTTGGCTGCGCTGCCTGCTGGCCTTCAAGCGGTGTGCTGAGCTCGCCGTCAAAGCCGGATTCAACCATGACCAGCCGCGCGATGATCATGGGCGCTGGACTGATGCGGGCGGCGAGACCAGACTCGCGCAGGCCGAGGGACCACGAAGGTACTCCGTAGTCTTGTCCGAGGAAGAAGCGCGCGGCGGCCACGCGATCCGCACCCATGTTGGCAAGAGCGACGAGGAGCTGCTCGCGACGTTGCGTGCCATGCGTCGACAGCCCATTTGTCACTGTGGCTGCGCCGGCCCAGGGCTCGTTCGCGTCACTCGACTCGGCCAATGACTTCGTGAATAGGGTTCTCCAATTTCACGCATCAACGGTCGACCTGTTGCGACGGGCGCGCTGGACGGGGCGTCTGGGACGGGAGCCTGCAGAGGGCAACAAGCCTTGACGAGTGGGTTTCGAAGGCTGTCCGGCTGCTGGATGCACGAAAGAAGGCCGTCGTGAAGCCCTTTATCGATGAACTCCTGAGCAGTAACCTGTCGGACCAGGAGCTGCAACGCATTTGGAACGAGGGGGGCGCGCGCTACATCTTTCCCGATGCCAACGAGCTGCGCCGAGTGCTGAGCACGATCCGGGACAAGCTTGCGGCCGACTAGAGGGCTTGGACGGGCCCGTCTCGGCCGTGCATGTTTCTCTGCCGAAAATGCAAGTTAGCAACTTGATAGCAACGTGGCGCACCCGAAGGGATTCGAACCCCTGGCCTCTGCCTTCGGAGGG
>CAXMLT010000506.1:0-4532 GCA_964194245.1 uncultured Hyphomicrobium sp. | reverse complement strand
CCGATCTCCTCGCGCAGGCCGAGCACGATACCGCTGCCCAGTCGATCCTGATGACGGACGATGCCGCTTTCGCGCGTGCGGTCGAAGCGGCGGTCATGCGACAGCTCGGCACGCTGCCGCGCGGCAACATCGCGGGGGAAAGCTGGAACGTGTTCGGAGCGGTGATCGAGCTGCGGTCGCTCGACGAGGCGCCGGCTCTTGCCGATCGCATAGCGGCTGAGCACCTGGAGATCGCGACGCGCGAGCCCGAGCAGCTCACCGACCTGATCCGCAATGCCGGTGCGATCTTCATCGGCAAGCAGACGCCGGAGATGATCGGAGATTATATCGCGGGCTCCAACCACGTGCTGCCGACGGCGCGCAGCGCGCGCTTCTCGTCCGGCCTCGGCGTGCTCGACTTCATGAAGCGCACGTCGCTGTTGAAGCTCGATGGCGGCGCGCTCGCGGCGCTGGCTCCGGCGGCCATGCGGCTTGCGCGCGCCGAGGGCCTCGAGGCGCACCGGCGCTCGGCGGAAGTGCGGCTCGGCAAAGCCGGCTCGGGCGCGTCATGACGGAGCCGCCGACGCCCGAAAAGGGGAGTAGATTGCGGCTCGTCGCGATCACGCTCGACGAGAAGTCGACGGCGACTTCCAACCCGAACATCGAGCATGAGCGCGAGGTGGCGATCTTCGACATCCTCGACGAGAACAGCTTTGCGGTCGAAGGCCGCGACGACGGCCCCTATAGGCTCAACCTCGGGATCGTCGAGGACCGGCTCGTGTTCATCATCGGCGATGAAGCGGGCGTCAATCTCGTCACCCACATGCTATCGCTCACGCCCCTGAAGCGCATCATGCGCGACTACTTCCTCATCTGCGAGAGCTACTACGAGGCGATCCGCACCGCACCGCCCTCGCGCATCCAGGCGATCGACATGGGGCGGCGGGGCCTGCACGACGAGGGCAGTCGCACCCTGCAGGAGCGGCTTGCCGGCAAGATTGCGCTCGACATCGACACCGCGCGGCGCCTCTTCACCCTGATATGTGCGCTGCACTGGAAGGGCTGAGGCCATGTCTCGCGAGGTGGCGGGCCGCAGTAAGAACGTGCAGGCTCGGCCGGGCGGGAAAGACGAAATCGAGCGGCGCGAGCTCCCCGGTGCGGTGCTGTTCGCCTGCACCATGAACACGGTACGTTCGGTGATGGGGGCCGCAATCCTGCGCCACCTCGCAGGAAGCCGCTGCTACGTCCACTCCGCCGGCGTGAAGGCAGGGACGCCGGACCCATTCGCCGCCACCGTCATGGACGAGATCGGGATCGACGTGTCGAAGCACAATCCGCAGACCTTGAGCGATCTGCAGGATACCTCGTTCGACCTGATCGTGACGCTCTCGCCCGAGGCCCATCATCAGGCGCTCGAGCTGACGCGGACCATGGCAGTCGATGTCGAATACTGGCCGACGCTGGATGCAACCATGATGATCGGGCACGGCAGTCGCGAGCACGTGCTCGGCTATTACCGCGGCGTTCGCGACCAGCTCTTTGAGAAGATCATGATGCGTTTCGGGTTCGAAGGCGGTCCGACGGTATGACGGTCTCGTCCTGCCCGGAGGCGCCAGGAGTGGGACGCTCGCATATGAGATACCAGGTCTCCTGCGAGCCGATGCCTTTGATGTCGATGGGGCCGCGCGGCTCGAAATCGAATGTGTCGACAAGCTGCGCATGCGATGTCGGGCAGACGAGGACGCGCCCCGGCGCCGCCTGCCCTTCGAGCCGGCTTGCCAGGTTTACGGGCTCCCCCCACACGTCATAGCTGAACTTCTTCGTGCCGATGACGCCAGCGGTGACCTTGCCCGACGCGAGCCCCACCCGGATACTGAGGGCAAGCCCGGTGTCGTCGCGCAGCCGCGCGATATAGTCGAGCATGTCGAGCGCCATGCGCGCGAGCCGCGCCGTGTGATCGGGCACCGGGTCTGGCAACCCCGCCACGACCATGTAGGCGTCGCCGATGGTCTTGATCTTCTCCACGCCGTGGCGCACCGCGAGCGCGTCGAACTCGGTGACGATGCGGCTCAGCAGCTCCACCGTCTTGTCGGCGCCGAGCCGCAGCGTGAGGGCGACAAATCCTGAGATGTCAGCGAACATCACGGACGCCTGGTCGATGCTGTCGGCGATGGCGACGCCGGGCTTGGCCTTGAGGCGCTCCACGATGGCGTCGGGCAGCACGTTGCGCAGGACGGCGTCGGTCTCGGCCTTGGCGCGCTCGACGAGACTGAACGCGTACCAAACCGAAGCCGCGATCAGCACGAAGGTAGTGACGGCGCCTTGCAAGTAGAGCGAGTCCGCCACGGCCTGCTCACCTGGTCCCACACGGCCCGCGGCCGGGAACCAAAACCAGACGCACAGATGCAATACGAGGGCGAGCGCCACGAGGAACGCGATCAGGCGGATGCGCTTCAGGTCGAAGATCACGAAGCATGCTGCCGCGGCGATTATGTATTGCAGTTGCGCGCCGCCATCGCGTCTGAAGAAATCGCCAAAGCCAAGCAGCGCGGTGTACTCGGCGCCGACGATCAGCAGGCCGCCGGCAATCGCATTGAAGCGATGCGCAAACGGCACCAGGAGAACGGTGACGACCAGCACCAGATTGAGCAGGATCATCGGTGCGTAGGTGTGGAAATCCTGGACCGATTGCTGGATGGCGTAGATCAGCGTCGTGATCGCGATCAAATAGGCGATCATGTTGAGTATCTTGAGCCGGCGCCGCGTGTCGGGTGGATAGCCCTGCGTGCCGGCCTCGGCGGCGAGCTTCACAAGCGCACGCACCCTGCGTATGGGGGGCAGACCGCGGACCGCGCGCCACCCCGCCGCCGCTTGCGAGCTCAGCGTACGTAGCAACGACAGGACCGGTATTTCGGGGGCGGAGCGCATCGCTCCCTATAGCAGGAAGGCTGTGTCAGCTTAAGGCACGCTGCGGGGCAAATTTGGCCACGCGGCTCATTCGGAGCCGGCGACCGCCAGCAATTCCTCGATATCGCAGATGATGCGCCCCTCGTTGCGCTGAAGCGCCCCGCTCGACTCCAAGAGCGACAGAGCCGTGTTTACCTTGGGCCGGCTTGCCCCGATCAGAAGGGCGAGCTCGCTCTGCGACATCGGCAGCTCGATCTCGATGCGCCCCTCCTCGGCGCCGGGCACCTTCTGACGCGCTGCGGCGAGGAAGAAGCGGGCCAAGCGGCCCTCGATCGGGTAGAGCGCGATCGCCTCGAGCTGCTGGTCGGCTTCGCGCACGCGCGAGCAAAGGAAGCGGACGGCGGCCTCTCCAATGAGCGGATGGGTATCCATCAGCCGTTTGAAGGCCGGTTTCGAAAGGCTGAGCGCGGTCACCTTGTTGACGGCCGTTGCGTCGGCGCTGCGCGGGCCGCCATCGAGCATGGCGATCTCGCCGAAGATGGAGCCGGCCTCGGCGTGAGCGAACGACAGCTCGCGTCCCTCGCTGGTCAGCACCGACAGGCGCACGCGGCCCTTGACGACGAGATAGATCTCGCGGCCCGCGTCTCCGCGCGCGAAGATCACCTGACTCTGGTCGAAGCTGACCTCGCGCATCTCGTCGGCCACCGCGCGGCGGTCGGATTCATCGAGCGGCCCAAAAAGCAGGGTGCGGCCGAGCAGCTCGACGATGGCGTTCTTGGCTAGCATGTTTCGACCCCGGGAGCGCGACCGGCGCCGATTTAGCCTGATAAACGGGTGCGATGGCAACGGCGGATTGGCCACTTGCATTTGGCGGCGGCACTTTGCATTGTCTCAACCGATTGTTTACTTGCCGTCGCCGCCGCGATAAGAGCCGGAAATCCCTTGCGTGGCGGCCTCACGTCACATCCTCGCCGCTTCACGATCCCATCGTGGCCGCGGGATGCGTTTCATGCGCAAGTCGTGCGCTTCGAATAGTCCTTCCTTGTAGGTAGGCTCTCGATGACTGCTAAGACCGCCTTTTTTACCGCGCTCGGACGCACCGATCAGCCGCGCCGGGAAACGCTGCGCCGTGAGCTTGCGCGCACGAGCCCCGGCGAGGCCGAGGGCGCCGCGCGCCCGACGCTCGTGCTGGCGAGCGCCAGTCCGCGCCGGCTGCGGCTCTTGGCCCAGGTCGGCGTGGAGCCCGATGCGCTGCGTCCTGCCTCGATCGACGAGTCGGCGCGGCGGGGCGAGATGCCGCGCGCGTACGCCGCGCGCCTTGCGCGCGCGAAGGCGGAGGCCGCACGCGATCAGATCGCCAACGACAAGGACATCGCCGGAGCATACGTGCTCGCCGCCGACACGGCAGTGGCGGTCGGCCGGCGCATCCTCATGAAGCCGTCGAACATCGAGGAGGCGGCGAACTGCCTGCAGCTCCTGTCGGGCCGTGCGCATCGCGTGCTGACGAGCGTGTGCCTCATCACGCCGGACGATCGCGTGCGCCACAAGATGGTCGACACGCGCGTGCGCTTCAAGCACCTGTCGCGCGAGGAGATCGAGGCCTATATCGCGTCGAGGGAGTGGCGCGGCAAGGCCGGCGGCTATGC
>CAXMLT010000505.1:0-4721 GCA_964194245.1 uncultured Hyphomicrobium sp. | reverse complement strand
ACCCGGCACAGTGCAACCTCTTCGCCGAGGTCGACCGGCGCATGGGCACGTTCATCGCCGAGTATCTGGACGTGCCCTTCGAGCACGCCCGCTACCTGCAGAAGACCTACTACCGCCAGTTCGGCACGACGCTTACGGGCCTCATGCAGGTGCACAAGCTCGAGCCGCAGAGCTTCCTCGACTACGTGCACGACATCGACCTCTCCCCCGTGCCGCAGCTGCCGGAGCTGGCGGCCGCGGTGGAGGCGCTGCCCGGCCGCAGGCTCATTTTCACCAACGGCTCGCGCCGCCACGCCGAGCGCGTCGCCGAGAAGCTCGGCGTCCTCCACCTGTTCGAAGACATCTGCGACATCGCCGCATGCGAGTACGTGGCCAAACCCTCGGCCGACGCCTTCAACCGCATGATAAAGCGCCACGGCGTGGCCGTGCGCGAGGCCGCAATGTTCGAGGACATGCCGCACAACCTCGAGGCCCCGCACGCGCTCGGCATGACGACCGTGCTTGTCCATTCCGACTATGTCGACCACCCGGCGCAGCTGCAGATGCGTAACTGGCGCGAATTGCCCGACCATATTCACTACGCAACCGATTGCCTGACCACGTTCCTGCGCTCGGTCCGGGGTGCCCCGGCGCCCTGAAACCGATACGGCCGGCATCCGTATCCTGAATTGTGATCACGATGACAAAGCCGCCCGCCGCCGATCTTTCCGACCTGCTGGCCCGCGTCGCCGCGCGCGACCGCGAGGCGTTTACCGCGGTCTACAAGGCGACGTCGGCCAAGCTGTGGGGCATCGTCGTGCGCATCCTGCCGCGCCGCGCCATGGCCGAGGACGTGCTGCAGGACGTCTACGTGCGCATCTGGGAGCGAGCGGCAACCTTCGACCCCGCCAAGGCGTCGCCCATCACCTGGATGGCAACCATCGCCCGCAACCGCGCCATCGACGAGGTGCGGCGGCGGACGCCGGTCTCGATCGAGGACGCGCCGGAAGCGCTCGAGGTCGCGGAGGAGGGCCTGAGCCCGGCCGACCGCGCGGAGGTGAGCCAGGACCTGCGCCGCCTGCAGGAGTGTCTGCAGGGGCTCGACCCGGAGCGCCGCGAGATCGTGCTGCTCGCCTACTATAACGGGCTCAGCCGCGACGAGCTGGCGAAGCGCTTCGCCCACCCCGTGGCAACCATCAAGACCTGGCTGCACCGCAGCCTGGCGCAACTGAGGAAGTGCCTCGGCTCATGACGAACGGTGAGGACATCGACCTGATCGCTGCGGAGTACGTGCTGGGCACGCTCCCCGCGGGCGAGCGCGCGGCCGTGACCCTGCGCGCGTATAGCGAGCCGCGCCTTGCCGAGGCCATCGAGGCCTGGGGGCGCCGGCTCGGCCCGCTCGTCGAAGCGATCCCGCCGCGCGAAGCGCCGGCGACTGTTTGGCCCGAGATCAAAGCCCGTATCGATGCGCTCGAGGAAGTTCTCCTGACGCCGAAGCAGCTCACCGCTCAGATCGTCGGCATCAAGCGCCGACTGGGCCGCTGGCGAGCGGCGGCGGTCACAGCCACCGCTCTGGCGGCTTCTCTGTTGCTCTTCGTCGGCTATCGCGAAATCGTCCATCCGCCGGAGCGGACGCTCGTCGCCGTGCTGCAGAAGGACGCCCAATCGCCGGCGTTCCTCGTATCCGTCGATCTCGACCGGCGCCTCCTGACCATCCGCGCCGTCGCCGCCGAGCCGCAGCGCGGCAAGAGCTACGAGCTGTGGCTCGTCAACGACGAGCTGAAGACGCCGCGCTCGCTCGGCATCGTCGGGGACAAGCCGTTCACCGTGGTGGGGCCGCAGCTCGCGGGCTATTCGCCGAAGGTCATCGAGGATGCGACGCTCGCCGTCAGTCTCGAGCCCGAAGGCGGCTCGCCCACCGGACAACCGACCGGTCCGGTGCTGTTTGCGGGAAAGCTGCTGCAGGCGACGAAGTAAGGTTTCACTTCCGCGAAAAAATAATTTGCCGACGCAACGCGAAACCGGCCCTCGCACCCTCCGTAACTTGGCCAGCTCCCACACGGAGCACCAAACCCAGATCGGAGGACTACGCCGTGCACTATCTCAAACCACTCGCATCCTCGGCGCTGTTTCGCGCTACAGCGATCGCGTTCGTCGTCACCATGGGCGCCGTCGCCGCGACCCCGAGCTTCGCCGAGACAACCGTGACCGTCGGCGGCGCGCCGATGTATCCCTCGAAGAACATCATCGAGAACGCGGTCAACTCGAAGGAGCACACGACGCTCGTCGCTGCCGTGAAGGCTGCAGGTCTCGTCGACACGCTGTCGGGCAAAGGTCCCTTCACCGTGTTTGCTCCTGTCAACGAGGCCTTCGACAAGCTGCCGCCCGGCACCGTGCCGATGCTCTTGAAGCCGGAGAACAAGGGCAAGCTCACCGACATCCTCACCTATCACGTGGTGCCTGGGCGGCTGACGTCGCAGGACCTCTGGTCGATGGTCGACAAGGCGGGCGGAACGGCCGAGCTCAAGACCGCCAACGGCCAGTCGCTGTGGATCAAGCGCGTCAACGATAAGCACCTCGCGGTTTGGGATGCGCACGGTCACGCCGGCCGCATCACGATCTCGGACGTCATGCAGTCGAACGGCGTCATCCACGTCATCGACAACGTCGTGCAGCCGAACTGAGCTTGCGCGTCGAAGCGGGGAGCGGCCTTGCGCGGCTCCCCGTTTGCCTTTTCAGAAGACGAGCTTCGCGTGCCTGCCGGCCCCGTCTGCCGCGGTTCAGACCCCGTCAGAACATCGGCAGCGCGCGGGGAGAACGGGCGGGAGGGCTACTGCCACGGGCTCATCCCGTCCGGTCTCGCGCGTTTGCCGCTTGACATCCCGTGCCGCCTCGTAATACTTAACCATATGGTTAGCTTTCAACCCGCAAAGCTCGATCGCACATTCTCGGCGCTGGCGGACGCAACGCGACGCGCGATCCTGCTGCGGCTGTCGGAAACCCCCGAGCTGACCGTCAGCGAGCTCGCCAAGCCGTTTCCCGTCTCGCTGCCCAACATCATGAAGCACATCGGCGTGCTCGCCGACGCCGGCCTCCTAACGCGCGACAAGACAGGCCGCAGCGTGCGCTGCCGGCTCAGCGCCGCGCCGCTGGAGGAAGCCACGCAGTGGCTCCATCGCTACGAGAAGTTCTGGACCGAGCGGCTCGATGCACTGGGCCGCTATTTGGAGAGTGACACATGGCAGCAACCCTCGAAAAGCCGAGCCTCAGGTTCAAACGCCACTACGCCGTCCCGGTCGAAAAAGTCTTCCGCGCGTGGACGGACCCGCAAGCGCTGAAGCAGTGGTTCGGACCCAGCAACGATGGTCAGATCCTCGTCTCGGAGACCGATCTCAAGGTTGGTGGCCGCTACCGTATCGTCATGCAGATGCCGAGCGGCGAGCAGCACCGCGTCGGCGGCGTCTATCGCGAGATCGTTCCCAACGAGAAGCTCGTCTTCACCTGGGCGTGGGAGAGCGCGCCGGAGCGGGAATCGGTGGTCACGGTACAAATGAAGAGCGCCGGCGGCGGCACCGACATGAGGCTCACGCACGAGCACTTCTTCGACGAGGCTGCCCGCGACCGCCACCAGCACGGCTGGGATGGAACGATGGAGCGGCTGGGGACATACCTGTCCCGATAGGATCAATCGACACGATAGGCAGAGGAGATTGTCATGAAGCTCTATGGATTTTCCGCCTCTCCGCGAACCTGGAAGGTGCGGGCGGTCGCGGCCCAACTCGGCATTCCGCTGGAATACCAACAGCTCGATGCCTTCAAGGGCGAGAACCGTACGCCGCAGTATCTTGCGCTCAATCCCACCGGGCGCACGCCGACGCTTGTCGATGGCGATTTCGTGCTGTGGGAGTCCGACGCTATCATGCAGTACCTCGCCAGCAAGACGCCCAACACGCTGTGGCCCGACGACCCACGCACGCGCGCCGACATCATGCGCTGGCAGAACTGGCAGAGTGCGCATTGGGGCAGCGACGCCTGCATGCCGCTCACCTTCCAGAATCTGGTCAAGGGCATCTTTGGCCTCGGCGCCCCCGATGCGGCGGTCGTAACGAAGGCAACGGAGGCCTTCAACAAGGAGGCGTCCGTCCTCGACCAGCATCTCGCCAAACGCGAATGGCTCGTGGGCCCCGGCCCCACGCTCGCGGACTTCACCGTTGGCTCGTATCTCTTCTATGCGAACGAGGCCAAGCTGCCGGTTGCGGCCTACAAGAACGTCGGCCGCTGGTTCGAGCGGCTGTCGGCGTTGCCGTGCTGGGCGGAGACCGCTCCGCCGCCGCGGCCGGCCGTGGCGGCCTGAGCCGAACGCAAAACGAAAGGGCGGCTCTCGCAAGCCGCCCTTTGCTAGTCCCCCAGCCGTATCTGCCTTAGCGCGTCGGCACCGGCTTCTCGCCGCGGTAGTCGTAAAAGCCGCGCTGCGTTTTGCGGCCGAGCCAGCCCGCCTCGACGTATTTCACGAGCAGCGGGCAAGGCCGGTATTTGGAATCCGACAGCCCCTCGTAGAGAACCTGCATCACCGAGAGGCACACGTCGAGCCCGATGAAGTCGGCGAGCTCCAACGGCCCCATGGGATGGTGCGCGCCGAGCCGCATCGCCTTGTCGATGGCCTCGACCGTGCCGACACCCTCATAGAGCGTGTAGATCGCTTCGTTGATCATCGGCAGCAGGATGCGGTTGACGATGAAGGC
>CAXMLT010000504.1:0-1654 GCA_964194245.1 uncultured Hyphomicrobium sp. | reverse complement strand
TAGGTTCGAATCCTACATCACCCACCATCATTTTAGCCCGATAGAATGGGCCTTTCCAGCGAATTCTCAACACGGATGATCAACGATAGTTTGCCACTTCACTCGTCCGGTTTGCCACTTTCGCGTTCTGTTCGCGTTCCCTCGAGCTTCGTGATAGCCGCCGAAGCGAGCCTCTTCTGCCGCGCCGCTTTCGTGTAATGCTCGACCATCTGCAGCGTTCGGTGCCCCGTGATGGATTGGATCTCGTGGCTACTACAGCCCGCCTCCGCTAGCGCGCGCCCGGCGCTGTGGCGCAGTCCATGAAAGTGCAACGTGCCAAGACCCGCAGCGTCGAGCGCCGCGCGAAACTCTTTGCTGAATCCCGTCTCGCCTAATGGCCGTCCCCGCACGTCGACGACGAAGAGAAGGGAATCCTTCGGCAGCTCGTCGAGGTAGGTCTTCAGTCGCCAATGCGCCGGGATGGTGAGTGGCTCGTCTGTTTTCTCCTGGCGGACCTCGATGCACCCGTTCGCGTATGCTGAGCGCGCCATTCTCAAGACGTCGCCACGGCGCTGACCGGCGTAACGAGCAATCATGTAGGCCGTCAGCAGGTGCGCGGCAGGATTGGACTTCTCGAAAACCTCGCACTGCTTATCGGACCAGGGGACATAAGCCTTGGCCTTGCCGATGCGCTTCATGCGGGAGGCGGGGTTGGTAGAGCAGTAATCGTTGTCGATGCCGAAGTTGAACAGCGCAGAGGCGACCTGTGTGAAAAGCTTTTGTGTGCGGGCCTTGCCTGCGAGCGCCTTCCGTAGCTCGCGGACGTGCCGTCTCCGGATCTCCTCAGCGGGGTGCGCGTCGATCGGCGCGAAGAGCTCGAGCATGCGGCCATAGTCGCGCTGGGTTTTGGGCTTGAGCGCAAGGAACTCGTCGCTCGAGCGGTAATCGCGGATCATCGCGGCGATGCTGCCTTCGCCAAGCCGGCGGGGCACAGGGCTATCATCGGTCTTGGTGAGAAGATCCAGGTACGCCACATTGAAATCGGCATCGCCGGGCCGACCAGGCAGGCGCCACCGCTTTTTGTGACGCCGAAAGTAGAAATAGATCGTGCCCTTAGACCTGATCGCCTGGACGTAGCGAGGGAGATTGGGCCGCATGGATCGACCTCATAATCGGATCGTCGAGGGAGTGTAGTTGGTGCGTTCCCTGCGAAGCTTCAACCTTGCTGTCCCGGTGGCGGTCCAGCGCAATCTTATCCCATACGAGGCGCTTGCCATGCTTCTCAGGCTGAGGAAGCTTGCCCGCGACGACATCCTCACGGAAGCGTCGCACTCCAATTCCTAGGTAAGCGGCGGCGACTTCCTGGCGATAACCGCGCACGGTCGCCCCGTGCTTGGTGAGCCATTCTAAGGCCTGCGCCTTCGTCATATTCCCCGGCATGCCCACGTCAATGCAGCGATCCGTCTCGCTGCTCAAGAAAGATCCGGTCTCAGTTTCGTAACACCTAGCCATGCTTCCGCTTTCGATACGCGGCCTGCTTGCAATCATCGCCGCAATAGCGTTTGGGCCGTCCCTCCTTGTGGATCGGAAGAAACTTGCCGCAGGCGCCGCATCTGGACATCTGGATTCCACCAGAGAGCGTCTGAAGAGTAAGCGCTGCGCCGACCCCACCTTC
>CAXMLT010000503.1:0-3381 GCA_964194245.1 uncultured Hyphomicrobium sp. | reverse complement strand
CCGATCGCCGCGGCGATCGGCACCGCAACGAGCACGCCCACGAAGCCGAACAGGTAGCTGAACACGAACAGCGAGAAGATGAGCCAGACCGGGTGCAGGCCGATCTTCTGCCCCACGATGTTCGGGCTCAGGAACCCGGCGTCGAGCACCTGGGCGCCCGCGAAGATGCCGACGACGATGAGGATCGGCGTAACCTCGGGCCAGAACTGTACGGTTGCCATGGTGGTCGCGGTGATGAGCCCCAGCGCCCAACCGACGAAGGGCACGAAGCTCATGAGCCCGGTGCCGAGACCGACGAGCAGCCCGTAGCGCAGGCCGGCCGCGGTCAAAGCCACCGAATAATAGATGGCCAGCACGAAGCACACGGTGCCCTGGCCGCGGATGAAGGCGGAGACGGCATCGTTGATGTCGCTCGCAAGCTGGCGCAGCGTGGCGGCATGGTCGCGCGGCAGCCAGGAATCGATCTTGGCCAGCATGCGGTGCCAGTCCATCAGCACATAGAAGACGACGAGCGGCGTGATCAGGATGAGGGACAGGAAGTTGAACAGCGCGAGGCCCTGGCTCCACAGCGAGGTCGCAAGCGTCCCTGCGACGCTCGCCCAGTTGTCGGAGATCGCCTGCGAGACCTGTCCCAGCCCCGTCTCGAATGCAAGGTAGTGGGTTCCCAGGTGGCCGCGCGCCCAGCCCTCGAGCAGGCCGCGCCCGCGGGCAATCTCCTCCGGCGCGGTGACGGCCAACTGTTGCGCCTGGGTCGCCAGCAACGGAACGATGAACACGAGCGCGGCGATGATGGCGCACAGAAAGGCGGCGACGATGAGCACGGCCGCGATCGGGCGCGGGATGCCCCAGCTCGTCAGACGGTCGGCGGCGGGGTTGAGGAAGTAGGCGATGACGATGCCGGCGACGAAGGGAAGGAGGATCGGCTCCAGCAGCCCGATCAGCAGCACGAGGACGACGGCCGCGGTGAGCCAGAACAGCACTTGTCGCTCGACTCGCATCGCCTGCGGCCCTCTCCCCTCAAGGCTCGCCGGCGGCGGCGCCTAGCGTTGCGCGCCCGTCGGCTCATAGCCCGACATGTGTAGCAGCCAACTGCGCAAATAGGCAGCGAGCGACGCAAACGTCAGCGCGCCCGTGATCCAGACGAGCACGAGCCGTGTGGTCTCGAGCCCGAGCCCGAAGCCTTCGTCCGCCAGCACCGTGCCGGCCAGCACGATCTGCGCCACCGTGTTGGCCTTGCTGACGATGAGCGGCTTGATGCGGACCGGATTGCCCAACAGCCACGACAGAACGATGGCGATGACGATGAGAATGTCGCGCGAGACGACCGCGATGACCAGCCAAAGGGGCAGCTTGCCACCCACGCCCAGCGCCAGAAAGATGCTGACGATCAACAGCTTGTCGGCGAGCGGATCGAGGTAGGCACCAAGCTCCGTTGTCCATCCGAACGTTTTTGCGAGGTAGCCGTCGACGGCATCCGAGATGCCGGCGATGATGAACGCGACAAAGGCCGCCTGCGTCTGCCCGGTGACGAGCAGCCAAAATACCAGGGGGACGAGGATCACCCGGCCGAGGGTGATGATGTTGGGAGGGTTCAAGGGCGGTCCAGTGGCTGGTGTCGAGGCAAATATCGAGGTCGTATATATCCAATCGCGGGGGCGGCGCACCTGTTACGTCGGCCGCATCACGCGGCCGGGGCGCGGACGTCCCTCAGTTTGCGGAGCGAAGGATCCAGATGTCGCCCGAGCCGCTCTCCAACGAGAGGCGCTGGCCGTAAAGGGCATTGGCGAGCGCGTCGGCGCCGCCGGGGTAGCGCAGCGTCAGGGTGGCGGAGCGCGCGGTCTCCGATTCGATGCGGATGTCGTCGACGCCTTGCACGGCGAGGAGCTGCTGGCGGATCTCGCGCCACTCGGCGAGGCTGCCGTACTCGGCCTGCAGCGAGACGGATGCCCCGCCGTGCGATGAGCGGCCCGCGCCCGCCTTGAGCACCTTCCAGCGCCCCTCGAGCACGCCCTGCCCGACGACGGCGGCGAGCTCCATGGAATAGCCGGTATCGCCGTCGAACACGCGGTAGCTGCGCTTCAGGTTGAACGGGCCGACGGCATCGATGCCAGCCATGGTAACGTTGAGGCGGCTTGCGGCGGCATCAATCTCAGCGATCGCAACGACGACGTAGGGCGAGCCGTACTCGCCGGCGAGGATGCGCTCCGCCGAGCCGCGGCCATCGATCAGCATCTTCAGCGTGTCGGCGTGGATGACGGGCTTCAACGGCTGCAGCTCGATCGGCGCGAGCGTGTGCTCGAGGTCGAGGCCCTTCCAGGCCTCGCTCCACGAGCGCGCGGCGCTGCCGGTGTCGGGCGCGCCCTGCGCATCGCGCACGACCGGGATGACGGTGATCTCGCGCGCCTGCTCCTCGACGAAGGGGATGCCCTCCTGCTGCAGGACGGCGCGCACGGAGTCTGGGCGGAAGGAGAAGTCGAGGCTCGCGATGTAACGGGTGGAGGAATTGCGCTCCGAGCGGACGGAAACGCCCTCGAAGAAGGCGGAGGATTTGAGCACCGTGAGCCGCTTAAGCCGCTCGTAGTCCGTCACCGGCACGACGCGCTTCAAGAGCGAGCGGAAGGCCGCCTGTTGGCCCTCGGCAAGCGCCTTGTCCTTGGCGGCGACCGCGTTGGCGGCCTGCGCATCGACGGGATAGTTGCCGACGGTATAGACGTCGTCGTTGGACGCCACCGCGAGGCTGAGCGGCACGAGCACGGCAAAGCCGGTCAGCGCCACGCAGAGCATATTTCGCAATCGGCCAGCCACGCGACTTGATCCTCCCCCCGCTCTGGCAATCGAGGCGCCCGATGGGCTCCTGCACACCCGGAGTTGCCCAGCGCCGCCCTTAGCTGCTAGGACGCCACATCTCCGGCAGGCAATGGGGCAAAAGTTGGGTTCTCGGCGTGAAATGACAGAGCCCGATAAGGAAAGCAACACGGCCGTCGCCTACCGGGACGCCGGTGTGGACATTGATGCCGGCAACCGCCTCGTAGCCGCGATCAAGCCGCTCGCCAGGGCCACGCGCAGGCCGGGCGCCGACGCCGATCTAGGCGGTTTCGGCGGCCTGTTCGACCTCAAAAGCGCCGGCTACCGCGATCCCGTGTTGGTCTCGGCGACCGACGGGGTCGGCACCAAGCTCAAGATCGCAATCGATACCGGCCGGCATGCGACCATCGGCATCGATCTCGTCGCCATGTGCGTCAATGATCTGGTGGTGCAGGGCGCGGAGCCGCTGTTCTTCCTCGACTACTTTGCCTGCGGCAAGCTCGACGTGGCAACGGCCGAGAGTGTGATCGCTGGGATCGCTGATGGATGCCGGCAGGCCGGCTGCGCGCTGATCGG
>CAXMLT010000502.1:0-3488 GCA_964194245.1 uncultured Hyphomicrobium sp. | reverse complement strand
AGATGTGTATAAGAGACAGGTCTAATGCGCTCGGCAAGGCAGCTCGCGGTGCGGGCGCCGACGAACTGCAGACCATCCTCTACGACGTCGGCCGCTCGGTGCCGCGCTACCAGGATCTCAAGGCGAAGGGCGCGAGCCCCGAGAAGCCCGGCGTCTCCAGCGCGTGGTTCTCCTCGATCTACGAGATCCTGCTCGGCGAGAGTCGGGGGCCGCGCTTAGGCAGCTTCATCGAGCTCTACGGCATCGACGAGACGCGCGCGCTGATCGACAAGGCCCTGAAGGGCGAGCTCACCAAGGCCGCGTAAGGGTGGCGCCGCTCAGGCGACGTCGCTGTGCAGCGGCATGCGCACGGCGCTCTCCTCTCGCGCGCCTTGCATCCCGGACAGATCGACCGCCCAGGTGTCGCGGATGAGCTGCATGAGCTTGGCCTCGCGGGCGCGGATCTCACCGGCCCGCCAGACCGGCGCCTCCAAGACGTCACGGGTGATGGGCAAAATGGGGGTGTCGTCGAAGCCGCGGTAGATCTCGCGCTTGCGTGCGAACTCCTTGTTGCGAGCCTTGTCGTTCTGCGCCTGGGTGACCACGACGAGGTTGCCGAGGCTCTCGGTGCAGGCGTCGCGCTCCTCCGCGTCGGGGAACAGGCGCCGCCACTCGCTCTTGCCGCCGGGGCGCAGCGGCAGCACGTGCTCAATCGAGTAGTCGCGCGGATTGAGCAGGGTCACGCTTCGCGCGATCTCGTCGTTGAGGCGCAGGAGCAGGAGTTTGCACACCGCCTGGTCGCGCTTGTAGAAGGTCCGCAGGTGGTAGGAGATGTTGCGCACCTCATCGCGCGAGAGCTGGAACGGTCCTTCACCCGGCTTGACCGGCGCATTCGACTTGATGAGGTCCATCACGTGTCCGAAGCGGCGCACCCGCTTGCTCGTGCCCGCGCACAGCAGGCGCAGAAGATGGGCGAGCCTGTCGATCTCCTTCAGCAGCAGATTTCCGCGTGCGGGATCCTCGGCGTAGTGTTCGAGCGCGAGCATGGCCGCTGGCGCCCAATCGCCCTCGGACAGGCGCCCCAGATAGACCAGGTAGCGGCGAGCCTCGGCGTCGATGTTGACGTCGACGTCATCGGCGCAGCGCACGCAGTGATAGGCTTGCGCCAAGGGCTCGAACACCTCCTTGAGGAAGCGCTCCGGGCCGCCGGTCTCCTGCACGGTGCGTCGGATTCCGGCGATGATCTTCTTCTCGCTGGTGCCATAGATATTGAACAGGTGGCTGAAGAAGGTCTCGAAGTTCTTGCCCAGGAGATCGGATCCGCGCTCCCACTGATCGAGAGCTTCTCCGACGTGCTCGGGCGCGACACTCTTCAACAACTCCGCCTTCAGGATATCGTTGCGCTGCAGGGCGCGTCCGCGCTCGTTGAGCACCGTGAACAGCCGGTGCGCGCGGTCGATGTCGCGCGTCAGCACGACGACGAAGTGGCACTGCTCACACAGATAGTCGGCGAGATGGCGGCGATCGGTCTCATCGAGAGCGGAGAGCGCGCGCATGAAGTGCTCACGCACCGCGTAGAGGTTTTCCTCCGATTCGGTCGGAGCCTCGAGCGCCGGCGTCATCGTGCACGACCCGCGCGTTTGAACGTAGTTCTCAAACAGACTCTGCTCGCTGGTCCTCAACTCGATGCGGAAGCGCGTGCCCTTGAGCTTCGTGGCCACGGTGTCGGCGGAAATGAGCTGGTCGAGGCGGTGGCGCCCGGTCCAGCGCCACTTTTCCGTGCCGAGATCGCGCAGCACCGCCGCCAAGACGGCAAGGGTTACCAGGCGTTGCTGGCCATCGACGATCTCGAAATAGCGGGATTCGCGGTCGCGGGGCTTCGGCAGATCGCCGCCAGCGGCGTCGAGCAGCAGGATCGCGCCCAAAAAGTAGTCGGGTTCAGCCCCTTCCGGGCCCGATAACCCCGCCGCCGCGAGGATATCCTCGAGCAACTGCCCCGCTTCCTCGGTGGTCCACGAGTACGGCCTCTGATAACTGGGGACCGAATAGTGGAAGGGAAACGAAAACAGATCGGTGACAGTCAGGGACGCTGTTGGCAGACCAGGGAACATTGAACTTTCTTTTTCGAATTTGCTTCGTACATGCCTGCGACGCGTGCGCGTGCGACCCGGTCCCCGAGCCTCATATGAAGCTATCATGACCAGATGCATCGCGACAGACGTCTCATCGGAAAAGGTCATACGCGCGGGGAACAAACCGCGCCCAATGCCGACCAAATATGACATGCACTGCGAGCCTTCCACACGCGCAGCGGCGCATGTCATACGGTGACGATGCGAGCGGTTGCGCGACCATTCGAAGCGGAGCGTCGATGAACCCGCGAGACTCTCAGCAGGTTTTCAAAGTCACGACGCGCGCGGCGTGGGACGAAGCGCGCGCGAGCGGCGCGCTCGCCGCCACCGCCGACGATGAGCGCGACGGGTTCATTCACTTGTCCGCGAGCCACCAGCTCGCCGGAACACTTGCCAAACATTTCAAGGCACAGCGGAACCTCGTGCTGATCGAGATCGACGCGGCGGCGCTCGGCGAAGGCCTGCGATGGGAGCGATCGCGCGGACAGGAACTCTTCCCGCATCTTTATGCCAGCCTGCCCGTGTCGGCCGTGCGTGCGGCAATTTTGCTGGAGCTCGACGCGAACGGCACGCACGTGCTGCCACAGGCCCTCCAGCAATGCTGAACCGAATTTTTGATCTCGCCCCGCCGCTGTTGTCGCTGCTGTCACCGGAGCAGGCGCACGAGGCAACGCTTAAATCCCTGGAGCTTGGGCTTTTTCCGCGCTCCCCACCGGATCATCCGAGCCTCGCATCGCGTTTTGCGGGCCTGACGCCGCCGAACCCGATCGGCATTGCGGCTGGCTTCGACAAAGACGCGCGCGTCGCGGACGCCGTGCTCAACCTCGGCTGCGGCTTCGCCGAGGTCGGCACCGTGACGCCGCGCGCTCAACTCGGCAATCCGCGCCCGCGCATCTTCAGGCTGCGGCGCGACCAGGCTGTCATAAATCGGCTGGGCTTCAACAACGGCGGGCATCAGGCAGCGCTCGAGCGGCTGCGCTGGCGCTTCTCACCCAACGGGGTGATCGGTGTGAACATCAGCGCCAACAAAGACAGCGGAGATCGCATCGCCGACTACGTGACCGGCCTCGAGACGTTCAATGACATCGCAAGCTATTTCACGGTCAACATTTCCTCGCCCAACACGCCGGGCCTGCGCGACCTGCAGGCGCCGGAAGCGCTCGATGCACTGCTGACGCGGCTGATGCAGACGCGCGCGCGGCTCGCCGATCAGGGCAGGCCTCGACGCCCGATTGTCGTCAAGCTCTCGCCCGACATTGCCGAGGAGGACCTGCCCGGGATCGTCGTGCGCCTCGTTGCGCATGCCGTCGACGGCATCGCCGTATCGAACACCACGCTCTCGCGCGCCGGGCTTACCGATCCGGCCGCGCGCGAGGC
>CAXMLT010000501.1:0-13586 GCA_964194245.1 uncultured Hyphomicrobium sp. | reverse complement strand
TGGCGGAGCCATGCTTCGCATGGACCGGGTAGAGCGGATGGGATGGCAAGGTTGCTAGCCTCCCCACAACGTCATCCCGGCGCAGGCCGGGATGACCGAGGAGTGTGGGAAAGCTCTGGGCGCACTTGCGCCCGGACGAGGGTGCACGGGGCTGCGCCACGATGAGGCAGCGGTTTGCGAGCACATGGGATGCGGTGCGGAGCCTCGACTGGCTCTACGACCCCAAGACGCGTGGGCTCATTCTCCAGGTGGGGCTGGTCGTCGCGCTCATTGTGCTGGGCTACGAGATCGTCACCAACACCGCGGAGAACTTGCGCAAGCAGAACCTTGCCTCGGGCTTCGGCTTCCTCGGCAAGACCGCGAGCTTCGACATCTCGCAGACGTTGATCGAATACCGCAGCACCATGAGCTACGGGCGCGCGTTCCTCGTCGGGCTTTTGAACACGCTGCTCGTCTCTGGGCTCGGCATTGTGCTGGCGACTCTGCTCGGCTTCGCCATCGGCATGGGGCGGCTGTCGCCCAATTGGATCGTCGCCCGGCTGTCCACGGCCTACGTCGAGGCCGTGCGCAACGTACCCCTGCTGCTGCAGCTCTTCGTCTGGTACGTCGGCGTGCTGCGGACCATGCCGATGCCGCAGCAGGCGCTTGCGCTGGGGCCGGCGCGCGTCGACGTCCGCGGCGTGCACCTGCCGCGCGTCGTGCTTCACGGCGAAGTCGAGTGGATCATCGTGATCGCGCTCGTATGCGGCATCGCCTGGGCCGCGGTGCTCGCGCGATGGGCGCGGCGTCGCCAGCTCGAGACCGGGCAGACGTTCCCTGTAGCTGCTGTCGGGCTCGGCGTGATGGTGGGTCTGCCGCTGCTGGCGCTCCTGCTGCTCGGTGTGCCCATCAGCCTCGATTATCCACGCCTCGGCCGCTTCAACTTCGAACGCGGGCTGACGGTCGAGCCGGAATTCATGGCCCTGCTCGCCGGGCTCACGTTCTACACCGCAGCCTTCATCGCCGAGATCGTGCGCAGCGGCATCGAGGCGGTGCCGCGCGGGCAGAAGGAGGCTGCCGCCGCGCTGGGCTTGCGCCCATGGCAGGTGCAGCGGCTCGTCGTCATCCCGCAGTCGCTGCGCGTGATCATCCCGCCGCTGACCAACCAGTATCTCAACCTCACCAAGAACTCCTCGCTCGCGGTGGCGATCGGTTATCCCGATCTCGTCTCCGTGTTCGCCGGCACGGTGCTCAACCAGACGAACCAAGCGGTCGAGGTGATCCTCATCACGATGGGCGTCTATCTCGCGATCAGCCTGGCGACAGCGCTCGCCATGAACTGGTTCAACGCGCGCATGGCGCTGGTGGAGCGCTAGGCCATGGCGATGCGGGTAAAGCACCGAAGAACGGCGATCGAATGGGCCAGGGCGAACCTGTTCTCATCGTGGGGCAACGCGGCACTCACGCTTCTCTCACTGACGGCGATCGCGTTCGTCCTCTGGCACGCCCTAGATTGGGCACTCTTCAGCGCGGTGTTTTCCGGCAAGGATGGCAGTGCCTGCGCGGAGCCGGGCGTCGGCGCGTGCTGGCCGTTCATCACGCACAAGCTCGGGCTCTTCATGTACGGCCGTTATCCCGCGGCTGAGCGCTGGCGCGTCGATCTCACCTACGTGCTCGCGCTTGCGGGCCTGTTGCTGCTGATGATCCCGCGCGTGCCCGGCAAGCTGTGGACGTCGCTCTACCTGCTCGTCGCCTTTCCGATCCTCGGCTTCGTGCTGGTGCGGGGTGGCATCCCGGGGCTGCGGTATGTGCCGACGGACCTTTGGGGCGGGCTGTTCCTCACCCTCGTCGTCGCCAGCGTCGGCATTGCCGCCTCGTTTCCCATCGGCATCCTCCTGGCTCTGGGGCGACGCTCGGAACTGCCCATCGTGCGCTGGGCGTCGATCGCCTTCATCGAGTTCGTACGCGGCGTGCCGCTCGTCACGGTGCTGTTCATGTCGTCGGTGATGCTGCCGCTGTTCCTGCCGCCCGACGTGACCTTCGACAAGCTTCTTCGCGCGCTCATCGGTGTCGCGCTGTTCTCCGCTGCCTACCTCGCCGAGGTGATCCGCGGTGGCCTGCAAGCGATCCCGCGCGGCCAGTACGAGGCGGCGGATGCGCTCGGCCTCTCTTACGCGCAAAAGATGGGCTTCATCGTGCTGCCGCAGGCGCTGAAGCTCGTCATACCGGGCATCGTCAACTCGTTCATCTCGCTGTTCAAGGACACGAGCCTCGTGCTCATCATCGGCCTGTTCGATCTTTTGGGGATCGTGCAGCAGTCGATCTCGGCGGACGCCAAGTGGTTCTCGCCGCAGACAGCGGCGACCGGCTACGTGTTTGCCGGCGCCGTGTTCTGGATCTTCTGCTTCGGCATGTCGCGCTATTCGGCGTTCCTGGAGCGCAGGCTCGCGCGGGGCGACCGGCGCTAAGTCGGAGCCGGCGCACGAGATTCGCAGCCTCTTTACCCCCATGAGGCTAGCTTGAGCCGCAGCCTATAGCGCTTACCGGCCGCAGCGTTTAAGCCTTGGCCGTGAACGTATATTCTGCGTGGCGCAGCATCGATCGGGTTCGGCACAATGCACATCCTCTGGCGCGGAGACATGTTCCAGCGGCTGCGGCTGATCTCCGGCCTCATCCTGTTCGCGTTCGCGACGACCCACTTCCTCAACCACGCGCTGGGCCTCGTCAGCCTCGACTGGATGCAGACGGTGCAGCAGTGGCGCTGGGCCGTCACACGCTCGACCCCCGGCACTGTCGTGCTTTTGAGTGCGCTCGTCACCCACATCACGCTGGCGCTCTACAAGCTCGCAGGCCGCGTCACGCTGCGGCTGCCGCTGTGGGAGTTCGTGCAGGTCGCGCTCGGGCTCCTGATCCCGTTCTGGCTCTTTCCGCACATTGTCAACACGCGCATCGCGCACGTGTTCTTCGGCGTCAACGACATCTACATCTACGAGCTCGCCAAGCTTTGGCCGGTGAGCGCCATCGTGCAGAGTATGCTGCTCATCTTCGTGTGGGTGCACGGCTGCCTCGGCATCCACTTCTGGCTGCGCCTCTATGCCCCCTACCGGCGCGCGCTGCCGATCCTCATGGCGCTCGCCATCCTGATCCCCGTCTCCGCGCTCGCGGGCTTCGTCGTGGCGGGCAGCAGCGTCGCCTCGGCGATCGAGGTGCCGCGCGTCTACGAAGGTCTGAAGAACGTCACGAAGTGGCCGGGACCCACCGCGACCGACACGCTCGCGTGGCTCAGGACGCTGACGCGCATCGAGTTCGGCGGCATCCTCGCCGTCATCGCCCTCTATCTGCTGCTCGGCTATTTGTCGCGTAAGTTCGGGCCGAAGGTGACGATCGCTTACACCGGCGGCCCGACCATCAATGTCCCGCCGGGGCCGACGCTGCTCGAGATGAGCCGCATGACGAGGGTGCCGCACGCTTCCGTGTGCGGCGGCCGTGCGCGCTGCTCCACTTGCCGGGTGCGCATCGACAAGGGCGGCAGCTCGCTGCCGGCCGCAACGTTTCCCGAGAGCGTGACGCTCGGCGCGATCAACGCCCCGCCGAACGTCCGGCTCGCCTGCCAGATCCGTCCCACCACCAATCTCGTCGTCACGCGGCTGCTGAAGGCGGGAACGACGGGACCGGAAGCGGCTGAGCTGCAGGAAGCGGATTCGGCCGGCGTCGAGAAGTCGCTCGTCGTCATGTTCGTCGACCTGCGTGATTTCACGCGCCTCTCCGAGAAGCGGCTGCCCTACGACGTCGTCTACGTGCTGAACGAGTTCTTCGCCGTCGTCGGCGCGGCGATCAACGAGCACGGCGGCTGGATCGACAAGTTCCTGGGCGATGGGCTGCTCGCCGTCTTCGGCCAGCACACGGGGATCGAGATCGGATGCCGCCAGGCCTTGCGCACCGCACGCGCCATCGATCTCGTGCTCGACCACATCAACGCCAAGCTCGAGTCGGAGCTCGGGCGTCCGCTGCAGGTCGGCATCGGCATCGAGGTCGGCCCGCTTCTGCTCGGGCGCATCGGTTATGGCGAGGCGGTGGACTTCACGGTCATCGGCAACGCCGTCAACGTGGCGAGCCGGCTCGAGGCGCTGTCCAAGGAGAAGGGCTTCCAGGTGGTGCTGTCACGCGCGGTCGCGGAGCGTGCGGGCTGGAATGCCGACCCAGAGTCCTTACTGGAAGTCTCCGTGCGCGGTGTCGATGAGCCGATCGAGGTGATCGGGCTTGTGCGCGGTCGCGATCTGCCCGCCTCCATCCTCGTGTTCACGGACGAGGAAAAAGTGGAGCGGCCCATGGCGTGGACCATGGGCCGCTGGGGAGGCTGAGCGAGACGGGGGAGCATCGCTCAGCTCTCAGTTAGTCGCAAGCGTAGGACACCACCATGTCGAGGTAGGGGACCTCCATCTTGCAATTCTTCTTGGCGCGAGTTTTCTCGGGCTTCGACGCGCCGTCATCTTCATCGTCCATGGCCTCGACCATGCGGGCGACCAGGGTCGCAGCGTTGGGGCCATCCTTCTTCTTGGCCTGCTTGGTCTTCGGCGCCGGTTCGGTCGACTTGGCCACCGGGGCGTCGCCGGCTTCGGGCGTCACCTCGGCTGTCTTCTTGGCTTCGGGGGCCGGAGCTGCGGGCGCGGGAGTGACGGGGTCGATTGAAGCAACCTTCTGCTCCTTTGGCGTGACGGGGGTGGCGTCCGCCGCGGGCTTCGGGGCCGGAGTGTCCGCGGGCTTCGAGGCCGGAGTGTCGGTCGCCTGGGCCGCCTTGGAGCACTTCTTGAGGTCGGCAGGCGCGCGCTTCCAGGTGTAGGTCTCGCTCAGCCACTTGGTGCCGGCGTAGCCCACCACGCGCATCTGGTCGCCCATCGGCGTCAGCTCGACGTCGTACTTGGAGGAAGAATCCGGATCCCAGATCCAGCCGTTGTCCCACTTGCCGCCGCCGACCGATTTGACGTCGCCGATGATTTTCTCGCCGCAGCCTTCGGCATCCTTGGCATCCTTCACCCAGGCGACGAAGCCGCAGAGCTTATCGCCGCAGTTGACGATCTCGACCGCGCCGCGGCCGGTGTGATCGATCCATATCCCGAGCGGGGAGGAATCGGCGCGCGCCGCGCCGGTAGACAGCAGGGCGACAGCGATCGCGGCCGTCTGCAGGGCAATTGCATTGAAGCGCATGGGGTCACCTTCCAAATGTTGTCGGTGCCTCGGCGAGGCGATGTTGTTTTCCTTCGCGCGGCGGAAGCGTCAGACGCTCGCCTTGCGTGAGGGCAAATTCGCCGAAAAGCTTTGGATAGGCTGTTCCCGACGGAACAGGGAGCGCGAGAAGGGGTGGTCCCTAGTCCTTGACGGTGGCGCTGGCGGTCAACGCGGCTTTGGTGCCCTTGTCGGCCGGCGCGCGGAAAACAACGCGGCCCACGGCCTTGGGGGTCTCGTTGTTCCAGGTGGAGACGTGGGTGTCCGCCTCGTCGCGGGTCTCGTCCGGCGCGCGGCCCATGCGTGTGGTGAGTTCTTTGACGATGTCTGCCTGCGGCGCGTCGTTGGGGATCAACAGCGAGCAGGCGACATTGCGGCCGTTGGCGAACGCCGGGTGCGCCTGCTTCTCCGCCGCGTCGGGCTTTGCGCGCCGCGCAGTGAGGATCAGCTCGGCGCCGAAATCGTGGAAGCGCCAGGCGAGCACCTTTTCATCGGGCGCACCGCTTCTGTAAGGCGCGAGATCGGCCCCGAAGATCTGCGCAAACTCGCCGAAGCCGGCAAAGCGCTCAATCGCCTCGATATCGGGAAGCTGCGCCAAACAGAACATGTCGAACATCTTCACCGTGCGTGCAACGCCCTTCTCCTTGGGCAGTTCGTCCGCCGGCGCGGCGCTTGCGAGCATCATCAGTGAGCATAACAGCAGGGAATAGCGGTTCGCCGCCACGGCCCATGACGTCTGGCGTTGCGATAGGGCCCGCATGCAATCGCCCAGCTTTCAGCGTCGCGCCGCAGTGGGCGGGATGGGAGGCCAGCTCGAATTGTCGTCCGTCCAGCGGCCGGCGGCGATCAGCTTGGCCTGCTCCTCGCAGGTGGGCGGCTTGCGGGTGATGCGCGTCCACACTTCCGAGGAGCCGAACAGCGGCAAGAGCACGTAGCCGCTGACCTTTACCTGCGTGGGGTTCAAGACCTCCGCGTAGCCGCTGAAGCTCATGCCGTGATCGGGCACGTAGACGGTGCCGTCGCCCCAGGTGCCGTCGGGCTGCTTCTTAAACCCGATCACCACCGGCAGGCCACACACGAAGCGCGATTGCAGGCTTGCGTCGGGGTTCTTGTAGTCGCGAAGGGGGGTGCCGTCGGCGCCGCGCGGCTTCTTCAGCCAAGCGACCTTGCCGCAGCGCGCGTCTCCGCAGGGGCCGATGTTGAGGATGACCTCGCCGTCGGAGTCCATCCAGTAGCCGTCGAGATTTTCGCCCGCGTGGGCCGAATGCGCCGCCGCAAACGCGACGATCAGAGCTGCAAGCCGACCAGCGCACTCCCGCATACCTTCGTTTTCCTCCCTTCGGCAGTCTTCAAGGCCGCATCTGACACGCGGCAACGGCGCAAATTTGACTAAGCGATCCTATCCCGGCCGCGTCTAGGGTTCCACGTCAGGGGCGACCTCGGCACCGCCTGGAATCTGCGGATGCAGAACGGCGCGTGGCCCTGCGGCCACGGCAAACCCGAGCGTAGCGCCGATAACGATCATGCAGAGGAGCATCTGCCAGAAGTATGGGCGCGCCCGCAGTTGGCCACCGGGGGAGGTCATCTCGCTCAAGATGACGGAGCCGCCCATGCTGCGCCGGAACCATCCGGTCACGCTGCCAGCCTGCCCGAGCTGTTTGGGGATGCGCCGCCAGCCCGTGTAGAGGTCGCCGAGGATGCCCAGCATGGAGCGGAAGTCGACGGGCAGGATGCCGGTCTTGTCCTGGTAGATGACGTCCTCACCGGCAAAGAAGCCCGGATTGGCGCGGCCGATGGGCGTGCCTTCCAGGCGAACGGGGCGCCCGACGACGGGGGAGGCCGCAGGATTAGTCATCAGCGCCATGACGGTCGTGTTCTGCGGCGGTGTTGACGGATAGCGCACGGAGAGCGTCGCGATCACGGTTGCGGCAAAGGCGGCCGGCGCGAGCGGCCAGGCACCGGCGAGGCACACGAGGATCGCGGCCCCGACCGGAGACGCCAGGATCGCAAGCTCGCGCCAGAACTGACTCCACAGCGCGCCGCGGTCGAGGTGCACCCGCGCGGCCGCCGCTGGTATGTCGTAGTCGCCGAACGGCTGGCCCTTCTCCTTCGCCACCTCGCCGAGGTTCGCTATGCGCATGCCGGTCAGCGGATGCGTCGAGTTGAGCTCTATGAGCCGCGCCCACGGATTGTAGTAGTCGAACAGCATTGCCTCTGCCGTCTGGCCGGCGCTTGCGTTGTCGCTCTCGGCGACGAGCCCGACGTGGCGGGCATTCTTCACGTCGATGACGCCCATGTGCCGCGTGCTCTGCAGGAGGCTCTGGGTCTCGCCGGTATCCTCGACCTTGACGATGCCATACGCGATCTTCACGAGCGCGCTCGCGAGGTGGCGCCCTTCGACGCGCTGGGCGGAGAAGGTGTCGGCGAGATATTCGCGCGTGCGGCTCAGGTAGTAGAGCAGGAAGATGCCGATGTAATACATGGCGAGCGCGGCCAACCCGACGATGACGATGCCGCCGTTCTTCTTGTCGCCGCTCGAGCGCGAGCTGCGCATCGACGCGGCGTAGACCTGATAGAGGATCTGCACGAGCGTGCCGGCCGCAGTCATCACGATGAAGTCGCGGTTGACGATGTGGCCGAGCTCGTGCGCGACAACCGCTCGCGTTTCGTCCTCGTTCAGGAACTCGAAGATGCCCTCGGTCAGCACGATGCGCGCATTGGAGCGCAACAGCCCGTAGGTGAACGCGGTCGGATTGCGGTCGGGGATGATGCCGATGCTCGGTGCGGTGAAGCCGTATTCATCGGCCACTGCGTGCGTCATCTGGTGCACGGCCGGGTACTTGGCTTTCACCGTGGCGTCGTCGAGCCAGGCGAGCTTGTTGAACCAGCGCAGCGAGAAGTCGGTTATCCACGGGCTCACGAGCCAGATCACGCCGTTGATGACGATCGTCAGCGTGATCGCGAGCGAGAGATTGACCTGATCGGTCGCCACCATGGCGGCGAGCGTCACGCCGACGACCATGCCGAGCAGCAAGCCGACGGTCACCAACGAGGCGAAGAACAGCCGGGCCATGACATCCCCCTCAAGCTTTGCTGCGGCGCGGGCGAAGCTAGCGCCAATTGCCGGATTCGGTCAAAGACTAGGCGCGCGTCGATCGAGCAGCGCCGCCACGTACTCGCCGATGGCGAGGCTCGATGTGAGGCCGGGGCTCTCGATGCCGTAGAGCGCGACAAGACGAGGGATGCCGTGTGTGGCCGGCCCGTCGATGCGGAAATCGGCGACGGGTTCGCCTTCGCGGTAGATCTTGGGGCGCACGCCGACGCTTTCGGGCTGCAAGGCGCCATCGGGGAGACCGGGCCAGTAGCGGCGGACGGCGCTTTCGAAGGCGGCGCGGCGCGTCCCGTCCGCGTCCTCGAAGTCGTAGGTGACGGTGTCGGTCCAGGCGATGTCGGGGCCGAAGCGAGCGCGGTGCGCGACGTCGAAGGTCAGGTGCACGCCGAGCCACGCCCCCTGCGGCATTGGATAGACGAGGTGGCGGAACGGCGCGCGGCCCGAGAGCGCGAAGTAGTGGCCCTTGGCGGGACAGGTCTCGGGCACACGATAGCCGGCGGGATAGGCGAGCGTGCGCGCTAGCGTCGTGGCGCCGAAGCCGGCGGCGATCACGACGTTGCGCGCGGTAAGCGCGCTCGTCTCGCCGCCGCTGAGAATCTCGAGCGTGAAATCTCCGTCCGCATCGGGAGGACCCTCGATGCGCGTCACACCTGCGTTCAGCACGACCTCGCCGCCGAGTGTCGTCAGGTGCCCCTCGAGCGCGGTCATGAGCCCGGCGGTGTCGATGACGCCGGTGGAGGGCGAGAGGTAGGCTGCGGCGCAGGCAAGCTCCGGCTCGAGCGCGCGCGCCTCCTCGGCCGATAATTTCTGCACGGGGACGCCGTTCGCCGCTGCGTTGGCGGCGATCGACTCTAGCGTTGCGATCTCGGACGGATCCGCCGCGACCAGCAGCTTGCCGCACTTGAGATGCGCGACGCCGTTCTCCTCGCAAAACCGGTAGAGCAGCGCCTTGCCGGAAACGCATAGCTCGGCGCGCAGGCTCCCCGGCGGATAATAGAGGCCGGCGTGGATGACCTCTGAGTTGCGGGCGCTTGTCTCGGTGCCGACGCGGGCGTGCCGCTCTAGCACCAGCACCCGGTGCCCGGCCAGCGCGAGCGCCCGCCCGATGGCGAGGCCGACGACCCCGGCGCCGATCACCGCGGTTTCAACGTCTGCCGCCATGGTCTCCCCGTCTTTCGCGCAAGCTGGCGCCGCAATGCACTTTTTCCACAGCCTAAGTCACGCCGCGAGAGCGCACGAAATGTCTCGAATCGTGGCTAGTGTGCCTCGTTCCCGCGCCGACGCCGCGGGGAGCCTACAGCAAGGAGGGTGTCATGGCTTTCGTTACGGGCGATGTGGTTGCGGTCACGGGAGAGGAGCTCCCGTTCAAGGTCGTCTTCATGCAGGGTGAGACGGTCCTGGCCGAGTGGCTGGTCGAGTCGAAGGAGGATGGCGAGGGGCAGATCGTCGAGACGCTGAAGAGCCTGGTCGAGGACGACGAGCTCGAAGACGAAGACGACGCAGCCTGAGCCGCCGGCCGCGCGCTGCCGAGAATAAAAGGCCGGAGTGCCCGCCGGAAGCGCGGGCCCTGGCCACCTCTTGAAGGGTCCTACGTGGAGAGATCTGGCGGTTTCGGAGGTCTCGTGGAGTCCAATTGGGTGATGATTTGACGCGAACGTGAGAGCGCGTCAATCACGGCCTGGATCAGCGCCTGAAGCTGCTGGACTAGGTTTGGTCCTTCGTCGGGCATTTCCCATTCCCCCGTGCCACCCACCACTGCGACAATCGGAGGACTATCGGTTCGGTTCCCTTAGCGTTGGCGGGTTTCGATGGCTCAGCAACACCGTGTTGCGCCCAGGCAAAGGCACTGCCTCAGTTTGAAAATAACATGGGTTGACAGCCGGGGCGGCGCGGCCCCTATGCTTAGCGCTATGGATGACGGCAGCACATCGCCGCTAGAGCGCGCATTTCAGCTGGCAAGGTCGGGCCGCTTCTTGAGTGTTGATGAGGTCAAGGAGCAACTCAGGAGAGAAGGCTACCTCAACAGTCAAGTGTCGGGCCCCCAGCTCATGCGGCAGCTTCGAGCGCTTATCACAACAGCGCGGGGTCGGTGATGCCTAAAGGCCCCAAAGGTCAGAAGCGCCCTGTCGACGTGATCGGCAACGCCATCAAGGTGGCGAGGATCGCCACGGGCGAGGCGACAGAGGATGCGCTTAGCGACGACGGCAAGGACGCGGCGGCAGTCAGCCTCGGGCGCAAGGGCGGCAAGGCCGAGGCGCTGAGCAAGGAAGAGCGCGCGGAGATCGCCAAGAAGGCCGCAACGGCGCGCTGGAAGCGAGAGCGTTAAACGTCTAGCTCTTGCTGCTCACCGAATATCTTTCGGAAATTCTTCTCGTACCGCGCATCACGCCTGCGATGGCGGCGGGGCTTACCGATCGTGTGTGGACCGTAGAAGAAATCGTGGCGATGATGGACGAGATCGCACCCAAGCCGGGGCGGCCCAAGACGTACAAGAAGCGGGGCGCGCGTCTTCAAGGCTGAGGCAAATGCCTTATGACATGAGTTTGCTCGCCCTAGTCTTGAGCTCCCGCTGGGCGCTTCACTATCCTACGGCCTTGCTCTGAGTTCTCGTCACCTTCGAAATCGTACCCTTGCTCGAGCACCTCGGCCTCCCATTTGGCGTGCTCTGCCGCCTTCAGCTTCTTTGCTTGGTTGTGCTTACCTTTCCAAGATTCCGCGTATCTCGTCAGCCAGATGACAGCTCTTGCTCCATTACGGAAGTGAATGTCGCGATAGCATTCAGACGCGTCGAGGGAGGCACTCCATGTCGATGTCTCGTAGTTGCTTTCTGGCTCCGCAAAAAAGCGCGAGGCATTCACCGTAGAGCTTTCAAAGTGAGGGCCTGGGATGAGCCGAGGCACGTCAAGAAGCCTTGACCAGTAGACCCACGGCGGCGCCAGCAGGATCACCGTAGTGCCAACGCTACGGAGCACTATTTCAGGCCACGTTGCCTCTGGCGCGAGCGACCAAATGGCCACGATCCCGATGACGGCCAGGATTATGCCGCCTATCGTTGCCTCTGGATGATCGCGCCGCCATGCGCGCGTTTCGAGGCACGCCCGTCGATGAACGACTGCCCAATATGCTTTTGTTTCCATGCCCGCGACTGCGACAGCGAATCCGCGTACCGGTCAAGCCGCGTGGATTTCCACGCACGGTTTCCACAGCACTCTGGCGGCTGACCTTTAGAGGCCGCCCGCGACTCAACTAGTCTCGTCCCGCCAATCCGTCCTGCCGGTCGAGTTGGCGCTCCCGGCCCGGATGACGCTTCACATTCGGGCCAATTTTGTGCGGGTGGTTGGGGCTGATTTCAAAGTGAGACAGTGCCCAGGCAAACGCCCCCTTGCCACGCGAACAAAAGAGGAACATTATCGGCCAATCATGCGATTGACGTTCATCCATACGGCCGATTGGCAGATCGGCAAGCGCTTCGGCGCGTTCCCGGTCGAGAAGGCCGCGGTCTTGCGCGCGCAGCGGCTCGATGCCGTCGATCGCGTTGCCGCGGCGGCGAGCGCCGCGGGCGCGAGCTTAGTCCTGGTCGCTGGCGACGTGCTCGACTCCGAGACGCTCCCCGACACCCTCGCCGGCCAGCTCCTATCCCGGCTCAAGGGCTACCCCAAGCTCTTCTGGCACCTGCTGCCCGGCAATCACGATCCGGCACGCGCCGGCGGAGTGTGGGAAGGGGTCGTTGCCGCGGGATTGCCCGGGAACGTGCGTGTGCACACGAGCGAAGGGCTCGTCGAGATCGCTCCGGGCGTCGCGCTGCTCGCTGCGCCGCTCGTCTCCAAAAGCACAAGCCGCGACCCGACCGCATTCATGGACACCGCCGCGTCGCCCGCGGGCAGCGTCCGCATCGGGCTTGCGCACGGCTCCGTGCAGGGATTTGGCAGCGCCGGCGACGCCAATGTTCCGATCGACCCCGCGCGCGCCAAATCCGCTGGCCTAGCCTATCTGGCGCTCGGCGACTGGCACGGCACCACGCGCATCTCCGACCGCGTCTGGTACTCGGGCACGCCGGAGCCCGACGGCTTCCGCGACAACGAGCCGGGGCACGTGCTCGCCGTCACCATCGATGGCGCGGGTGCGGTGCCGAAGGTCGAGCGCGTTGCGACCGCGCACTTCACATGGCTGCGCCGGCAGCACCGGCTGGAGCGCGTGGACGGCCTGGCCCCGCTCGAGGCCGAGGTCGACGGTTTCGGCAGCGCCGCCTCGCGGCACCTGATGGCGCTCGCACTCGAAGGACTTGTCACGCTCGGCGAGTTTGCCCTGATCGAGCAGCGGCTGGCGAAGCTCGCCCCGCAGCTCTTCCACCTGCAGTCCGACACGGATGCACTCAAGACCGAGACCGCAACCTCCGATCTCGACGCGCTGGGTGCGGGCGTGCTCGGCGCTGTTGCGCAGCGCCTCAAGGCTGCATCAGAGAGCAGCAGCGAGGATGCCGCGACCGCGCAGCGCGCACTGCGCAAGCTGTTCGCCCTCGCGCGCCGCGCCGAAGCGGAGGGCGCTCCGTGAAGATTCGCGCCATCCGTCTGAAGGAGGTCGGGCGCTTCAGCGAGCCGATCGCGCTCGAAGGGCTCTCGGGCGATCTCGACGTGCTCGCCGGTCCCAACGAGCTCGGCAAGTCGACGATCCTCAAGGCCGTGCGTCTCGCCTTGTGTGAGAAGCACACGTCGAAGGACCGCAAGACGGTCGAAGCTCTGCGCCCGCACAATGGCGGCGCGCCGCTCGTCGAGGTTGATTTCGAGATTGCCGGCAACACCTGGCGCATTCGCAAGCAGTTCCTCGCGGGGCGATCGGCGGAGCTGCGCAGCCTCTCCGGCAGCGATGTGGCGCGTGGAGGCGACGCGGAGACGAAGCTAACCGAGCTGCTGGCGGGCAAGGATGCGGCGGGACGTTTCGCGCTGCTGTGGGTTGACCAGGGCAAGCCGCTCGCGCCGCCAAGCGCGGAGGCCTCGGCAAACGGCGCGCTGCTTGCCGCAGTCGAGGACGAGGTCGAGAGCGTGACCGACGGCGGCGCGGCACGCTTTGTCGGCGCGCGCTTGAAGGCCGAGCTCGCCGAGCTCGTGACCAGCCACAATCCGCCCCGCCCCACGGGCCGATACAAGGCGGCTCAGGACGAGCAGCGCGACCTCGCGGGTCGCCGCGAGACTGCGCGTGCGAGGCTTGATGGTGCACAGGCGCGGCTCGACCGGCTGGGGGGGGTACGCGAGAAGATCTGTCTCTTATACACATC
>CAXMLT010000500.1:0-5936 GCA_964194245.1 uncultured Hyphomicrobium sp. | reverse complement strand
TGGCAGCCGCCGTAGTAGCGCTTGCCCGGATACCCTTCCGCGTACTTGTTGGTAAGCACCGTGCCGGCTGCCTCCAGCACCGCCTTGGAGACGATGTTCTCCGAGGCGATGAGCTCGATCTCGTGCTGCTGGCGACCGATCTCCTTGCCGATCGCGTCGGCGACCTCGGCGTCGCCGTCGGCGATGGAGGCGGTGAAAAAGCCGGACTTCTTGGCGGGGGCCTTCATCGTGAACATTTGCTGCTTCCTTGTTGTCGCGCGCGCGAGGAGTTCGGGAATTCGGGAGGGGGTGCTGCCGCAGCCCCGGGAGGCCAATACGCCATAGTAAGGTCGAGCCGCGTCCGGCTCAACCTCTCTGGCAGCACATTGCCGCGGTTCTCGCTACAGCTTTTTTGCCGCTGGTACCGGAAGCGGGCCGGCGTGCCTACTCGGCCGCAAGCCGGACGACCTCGCCGCGCGACAGCGGGCAGGCCTGCCACAGCTCGGTCAGCGAATTGACGAGATGGTCCATCTGCTCATTTGTGTGCACCGGCGAAGGCGTTAGGCGGATGCGCTCGGTGCCGCGCGGCACCGTCGGATAGTTAATCGGCTGCACGTAGATCGCGTAGCGGTCGAGCAGCGTGTCCGTCACCGCTTTGCAGTGCACGGGGTCGCCGACCGTCACCGGAACGATGTGGCTCGTGTTGGGAACGAGCGGCAGGCCGGCATCGGAGAGGCCCCGCTTGAGCGTTTGCGCCCGCTCGTGCAGCCGGGCCCGCTCCGTGCCGCTCGATTTGAGGTGGCGGATGCTGGCCAACGCTCCCGCCGCGATGGCCGGCGCAAGCGAGGTCGTGAAGATGAAGCCTGCCGCGTATGAGCGGATGGCGTCGCAGCAATCGCGGCTCGCGGCGATGTAACCGCCCATGACGCCGAAACCCTTCGCCAGTGTGCCGTTGATAATGTCGACGCGATCCATCACGCCTTCGCGCTCGGCGATGCCGCCACCGCGCGGACCGTAAAGACCGACAGCGTGCACCTCATCGAGGTAGGTTAGTGCGCCGTACTTCTCGGCGAGATCGCATATGGCGACGATCGGCGCGACGTGGCCGTCCATGGAATAGACGCTCTCGAACGCGATCAGCTTCGGCGTCGCGCGGTCGTACTCCTTGAGCTTCGCCTCGAGGTCGGCAAGGTCGTTGTGGCGGAAGATGCGCTTTGGGCCGCCGCCGTGGCGGATGCCGGCGATCATGGAGGCGTGGTTCTTCTCGTCGGAGAAGATCACAAGCCCGGGAAGAAGCTGCGCCAGCGTCGATAGCGTCGCGTCATTGGCGACGTAGGCCGAGGTGAAGAGGAGCGCCGCCTCCTTGCCGTGCAGATCGGCGAGCTCGGCCTCGAGCTGCACGTGATAGTGGCAGGTGCCGGAGATGTTACGCGTGCCGCCGGAGCCGGCGCCGACGGAATCGATCGCCTCGTGCATGGCGGCGATCACGGCCGGGTGTTGACCCATGCCGAGGTAGTCGTTGGAGCACCAAACGATGATGGGACGCGGCTGCCCATCGCCCTTGAAGTGCTCGGCGGCGGGGAACGCGCCTCTGTGACGCTTCAGGTCGGCAAAGACGCGGTACCGTCCTTCCTGGCGGATGGCTTCCAGCGCGTCCCTGAACTTGCGTGCATACTCCATCGAGCGTCTCTCACTCCCCTGCCGGCTCTTTTTTATTAGCATCGTTCTAAAGTGCGTTTCCAGCAATGCATCTATTGTCGCGCCACGGCCCTTTGGTGGCGCACAAGAGTTAAGGGCCGCGCATCTCCCGGCCCTTGATGCCGATCAATCGTTGGGGGCTGGCTTAATATGCCGCAGCGATCTCGCCGACGCCGTCCTTTTGGTACACGTCCGGCCGGAACTGGATCACACCATCCTCCGTCGCCCATGCGGTAACATAGGCAAAAAACAGGGTGATGGGCTTCTTCAGCCGGACCGTCTTGGTCTGGCCGTTCTCCCTCATGGCCTCGACTTGTTCTTTGGTCCAACCCGGCTGGCCTTCGAGCAGCCAGGCGGCGAGCTCCTCGATGTTCTGCACGCGCACGCAGCCCGAGCTTGCCGCGCGGAAATTGCGGCCAAAGAGCGACTCTTTGGGCGAGTCGTGCATGTAGACGGAGCTGGCGCTCGGGAAGTTGATCTTGAGGAACCCAAGCGGGTTCTCCTTCCCCGGCGCCTGGCGGTAGGAGAGCTGCAGCGGCTTTCCAGAGCTCCAGTCGATCTTCTCGGACGCGATCTTCTTGCCGCCCTCGTAGGCATCGATGCCGAACTTCTCCAGCACGTTTTGCCCCTTCGACTGCATATCCTGACCCTTGGGGATCAGGTCCTCCTTGATGACCGTCGGCGGCAATGTCCAAACCGGATTGAAGTTCAAGTCCGTGATGGTGGAGCGCAGCTGCGGCGTGGGCCGGTCCGGTTTTCCGACGACGCCGGAATGTCGGGAGACGACGGTGTTGCTCTGAATGGCCTCGACCTGCGCGGCCGGAATGTTCACCAGCACGTAGCGCTTGCCGGCGATCTTCACGAGGTCGGTGAGGCGCTCAAGGTTCACCTGCAGCTGCTTCAAGCGCACGGCGGCCGGCACGTTGAGGGCGGCGAGCGTGCGCTTGTCCACGATTCCGGTCGGCGCGAGGCCGTTCGAGGCCTGGAAGCGCATCACCGCCTTCTCAAGCTCGCTGTCGAAATAGTTGGGATAGCTCGTCTCATCGCGCAGGTCGCCCGAGGTGGTAAGGCGCCGGCGCAGGAGGCTTACCGCCGGGTGCGTCTGTCCCGGCTCGAGCTGCATGTCGGGGATGGACAGGAAGCCGCCGGCGTCGACGATCTGCGTGTAGCGGTCGATGGCGACCTTGGTCGCCGCCACGTTCGCCTTCGACAGCGTGGGAAAGCCCTTAGGCGGATTGGATTGCCATTCCTTGATGAACTCGCGGTCGTATCCGCCGCCGGTTCGAGCTTCGCCCGGACCCTCGCCCGAGGGCCCGAACTGAATGTCCTGCGCCAATGCAGCGGTGCCTGCCGCACCCAGCGCAAGCGCACCGGCTGCAACGCGCACAATCGACCTAGCCCGTGCTGAGCTTGAACCGGCTCTGTGCATTTTGCTCGAACCCCTCGTCCCCGAGAAGCCGCACCCCATCCTCAATGTGAGGCCGCAAGCCGCCGAAAGGAATAGGCATTCGAGCAGATTGGAAAGGCGAAATCGAGATCGCCGCTAGCGGTACCGGGGGATGATGCCGGGGCGCAACATTTCGCACATGCAAAAGGGGGCCGCGGAGAATGTCCGCGGCCCAGCTCCAACTGGCGTTTTGGTGCGTGTTGTCTCGTGTTGGTCTAGAGGCGGTAGCGAATCTGGTCGGACCAGAAGCGCTCAAGGCGGACAAGCGCCTTGTTAAGCCCGCGGAAATCTTCCTCGGTAACCTCACCGACCGTGCCTACCGAGCCGAGCTGGCGCTGGTAGAGCTTCTTGACGACGTCGCAGGCCTCCATGCCCTTCTCGGTCAGGCTGACTCGCACGCTGCGGCGGTCGGTCTCCGACCGCTTGTAGTGCAGGTAGCCCATGTCCACGAGTTTCTTCAGGTTGTAGGAGACATTCGAGCCGAGATAATAGCCGCGCGTCTTCAACTCGCCGGCGGTGAGCTCGCCCTCTCCGATGTTGTAGAGAAGAAGAGCCTGCACGCTGTTAAGGTCGGCGCCGCCGAGGCGGTCGAACTCATCTTTGATCACGTCGAGCAAGAGGCGGTGCAGCCTCTCGATGAGACGCAATGCTTGGAGATACTCTGAACGGAAGCCTTCGTCCTGAGCTGGCGCGCGATGGCGCGCCACGTCGAGCGCAACACTCATACCACTGCCTCATCCTGTTTGACGCGTCCCGATTTTTTCCGGGTTACACAAACAGATACGGCATAAAACTAAAACTTACCTAAATGCGCATAGTAAAATAATAGTAGTGCTACCCCGCCGGAAGCTCTCGTTCATACTAAGTGGTACAAATCTAAATATTGAACTATCGCTTTCTACACCTTTGCCGACGGGCATTCATACGCGTGCAGCCTGCATCTCCTCCCGCGTCGGCAGCACCATCTCCTGCGCGCCCATGGACGCGAAGTAATCTTCGACCATCGCCGGCGTCACGTCATCGAGCCGCGCGGGCTGCCACCGCGGCGCGTTGTCCTTGTCGATCAGCGCCGCGCGCACGCCCTCGTAGAAATCTTGGCCATCGAGAAACCGGCATGCGAGCCGGTAGTCGACCTGCAGCGTCTGGCGCAGATCGAACGCGCGCGCTTCGCGAATATGCCGGTGCGTGACCTTGAGCGACAGCGGCGAGCGCGACTTCAGGTCGGCGATCACGCCGTCGGCCCACGTGCGGTTTTCGTCATCGATGCCGGCCAACCGGTCGAGGATCTCCTCGACGCTTGCCGCCGAGAAGCAGTGCGCGATGGGCTCCGCATAGCGCTCTAGATCGCGCGGGCCGGGATCGACGTGGCGCACATCCAGCAGCGGATCGACGGGCCAGGTGTCGATGAGGGCCGCCTTGATCTCCTCGAAGTGCTGCGCCGGGATGCAATGCGTGAGCAGCCCCAGCGCGTAGGCGTCCGCCCTCCCGATCGACCGCCCCGTGAGGCCCAGATACATGCCGATCGCGTCGGGGAGCCGCGAAAGCACCCACGCGGCGCCGACGTCGGGAAAGAGCCCGATCGCCGTCTCCGGCATCGCGAACCGGTAGGCCTCGCCCGCCACCCGATGCGTGCCGTATTGCGTGATGCCGACGCCCGATCCCATCACCGGCCCATCGATGAGAGAGATCGTCGGCTTCGAGAAACATTCGTGCAGCCAGTTGAGCGCGTATTCCTCCGCGCACGCGGCGCGTGCCTGTGCCTTATCCTCGCGGCCCAAGCTTACCAGCTCGCGGACGTCCCCACCGGCGCAGAACGCCTTCCCACCTGCAGGCTGAATGACGACGGCGTAGTTTGTCGGCTCACGCGCCAGGCGCGGATAGGTGTCGGCAACCTTGCGGCGCATCGCGACGTTGAGCGCGTTGAGCGCGCGCGGACGGTTGAGCGTGATGAGCGCAAGCGAGCCGCGCCTCTCGACGGAGAGTTCCTCGGAAGCCTCGGAGGGCCGCGCTTGGTCGATGACGTCGTGCTGCAAGAAGGCGCTCCTCGCGAGGCTGGACAAGGCCGCGAGCGACCATGAATTGGACGAATTTGGAGCTATACACCGGCTGACACGCCAATCAAACGTGCGGAGCCGATTCGTGGGTTAACACGGCCTACGCCTGCGCAAGCGAAGGCAATAATCGAAAGGCGGACGATGCTTCGATACGGTCTTCGATACAGTGTGGGGCTTGCCGTGTGCGCGGGGGCGGTCTGTGGGGCGCAGCAGGGCGGCGCGCTGGCGTGGTCCACGTCGGTAAGCCCTGCCTCATCCCCGGTCCTCGTCCTGGCGGCCAAAGACACGAACTCCAGCATCGCGGTATCCAAGACCAAGAAAACAGCCCACCAGCCGCCCGCACCGGCAAGCGAGCCGATCCCGCCGGTCCCGGAGAAGAAAGATGACAAGAACGCCAAGGCGCCCGCAGCCAAGGACGCCGCACCCACGCCAGCCGCGTGGAAGCCGGAGGAGATCGCCGCGGCGCAGGCCCGCTGCACCGCGATCCTGAAGGACCTCGACGCCGTCTCGACGCCAGTGCCCCCGATCCGGGAAGGACAATGCGGCGCCGCCGCGCCGATCCGCCTGACGAGCCTCGGCAAGAACCCGGCCGTCACCTTCTCGCCGCCGGCGCTCGTCGATTGCGAGCTTGCCGGCGCGCTCGCCGGCTGGATCAAGAACGACGTGCAACCGCTTGCCATGAAGCACCTCGGCGCCAAGATCGTCCGCGTCGAGGTGATGAGCGACTACGCCTGCCGCACCTCCGCGGGCCGCGGAGC
>CAXMLT010000499.1:0-3228 GCA_964194245.1 uncultured Hyphomicrobium sp. | reverse complement strand
AGCGCCTCCATCGAGCGCTTCATGTCGGCGCGCCGCGGCGGCACCACCTTCTTGTCGTCGGCGACCACCGGCCCTTGGCCCTCGGGCGCGCGCAGCTTGTCGCAGCACTGCTGCATGATGTGCACCGATTGGCGCATCTCCTCCATGCGCACGAGGTAGCGGTCGTAGCAGTCGCCGTTCTTGCCGATGGGGATGTCGAACTCGAGCTCGGAGTAGCACTCGTAGGGCTGTGCCTTGCGCAGATCCCAGGCCGCGCCCGAGCCGCGCACCATGACGCCGGAGAAGCCCCAGTCGAAGGCGTCCTCTAAGGAGACGACGCCGATATCGACGTTGCGCTGCTTGAAGATGCGGTTGCCGGTCAAGAGGCTCGAGATGTCGTCGATGACCTTGGGATGGGTCTCGCAGAAGGCGGCGATGTCGTCGATGAGTTGCGGCGGCAAATCCTGATGCACGCCGCCCATGCGGAAATACGTGGCGTGCATGCGGCTACCCGAGGCGCGCTCGTAGAACACCATCAGCTTCTCGCGCTCCTCGAAGCCCCACAGCGGCGGGGTGAGCGCACCGACGTCCATGGCCTGCGTGGTGACGTTCAGCAGGTGCGAGAGCAGCCGCCCGATCTCCGAGTAGAGCACGCGGATGAGCTGGGCGCGCTTGGGCACCGGGAGCCCCAGCAGCTTCTCCGCCGCGAGGCAGAAGGCGTGCTCCTGGTTCATGGGCGCGACGTAGTCGAGGCGGTCGAAATAGCCGATCGCCTGCAGGTAGGTCTTGTGCTCGATCAGCTTCTCGGTGCCGCGGTGCAGGAGCCCGATGTGGGGATCGACGCGCTCCACCACCTCGCCGTCGAGCTCCAGCACGAGGCGGAGCACGCCGTGCGCCGCGGGATGCTGCGGCCCGAAGTTGATGTTGAATTGGCGGATGTCGGTCTCAGGCATCGCGCTTATCCTTTGAGCGGTCCGATGGGAGCAACACGGGCGAGCTTCGCCTTCTCGTTGACGCGCGCGACGAACTTCGTCCAGGGCACGATGATGCGCTCGTGCTCGCCCTCGCTTATGAGCTCGATGCCGTCGTGCGCCTTGAGGCGGAATGAGACGCGGCGCCCGCTCACCTTTATGCACTCGGCATCGACTGTCACCGTTTGTCCCGGCACCGTGGCGGCGATGTGTGAGACATCGATGTGGATGCCGAGACTGCCCTCGCCTTCGTCGAGATGGGGCGCCAGCACCTTGAGGCAGGTCCATTCCATGAGGCCGACCATGAAGCCGGTCGCAAACACGGTCGGCATCTCCCTGAACTCGGGCGCCTCGGGATAAAGGTGCGGCACCGTCTTCTCCGCCGGCACGCGGAAGGAGAACTGCGCCGTCGCGCCAGGATGCAACGTGTCCTTCATTGCTCTACGCCTTGCCCGTGCTGGCCTTCTCGTCGCCCGGCAGCACGTACTGCGTTCCCTCCCAGGGGGACTCGAAGTCGAAGGAGCGGAACTCCTGCGTCAGCTCGACCGGCTCGTAGACGACCCGCTTTAATTCATCGTCGTAGCGAACCTCGACGTAGCCGGTGAGCGGAAAGTCCTTGCGCAGCGGATAGCCCTGGAAGCCGTAGTCGGTGAGGATGCGGCGCAGGTCCGGGTGGCCGGAGAAGAGAATGCCGTACATGTCGTAGGCTTCGCGCTCGAACCAGTTGGCGGCGGAGAAGACATCGACCACGCTCGCAACGGGCATCGTCTCGTCGGTTTCGAGCTTGACGCGCACGCGCTGGTTGAGGCGCGGCGATAGCAAGTGATAGACGAGGTCGAAGCGGTTCTCGCGCGCCGGCCAGTCGACGCCGCAGATGTCGATCAGCACCTCGAAGCGGCACTTGGGATCGTTGCGCAGAAACTTGAGAACATCGACGATCGTGTCGCGCGCGATGTTGAGCGTCAGCTCGCCGTGGGATGTGCGCGACGACAGGATCGCGGCTCCCAACAAGGTCTTGAGGTGTGTGTCGAGCGTTTCAAGCTTGTCCATCTGCGCTTCCGTGACGTCGCAAGGCCATGGCCGGCAAAAACGACTTACCGCTCGATCGTGCCCGTGCGCCGGATCTTCCGCTGCAGCAGCAGCACGCCGTAGACGAGCGCTTCCGCGGTCGGCGGGCAGCCCGGGATGTAGATGTCGACGGGCACGATGCGGTCGCAGCCGCGCACGACCGCGTAGGAGTAATGATAGTAGCCGCCGCCGTTGGCGCAGCTCCCCATGGAGATGACGTAGCGCGGCTCCGCCATCTGGTCGTAGACCTTGCGCAGCGCCGGAGCCATCTTGTTGGTCAGCGTCCCAGCGACGATCATCACGTCGGACTGGCGCGGGGAGGCGCGCGGGGCAAAGCCGAAGCGCTCCAGATCGTAGCGCGGCATGGACGCCTGCATCATCTCGACGGCGCAGCAAGCGAGCCCGAACGTCATCCACATGAGCGAGCCGGTGCGCGCCCAGTTGATGAGGTCGTCCGTCGTCGTGACCAGGAAGCCCTTATCCGCGAGCTTGTTGGAGATCTGGGTGAAGCCTTCCTCACCCGGCTTCACGAGGACGCCGCCGGGGGTGGAGGTGGCGGGTGTGATCAATCCCATTCCAGCGCTCCCTTCCGCCACTCGTAGACAAAGCCGACGGTGAGCACGGCCAGGAACAGCATCATCGACCAGAAGCCGAAGGCGCCGAGATCCTTGAACGCGACCGCCCAGGGGAAGAGGAACGCGACCTCGAGGTCGAAGATGATGAACAGGATCGCGACCAGGTAGTAGCGGATGTCGAACTTCATGCGCGCGTCGTCGAACGCGTTGAAGCCGCATTCGTAGGCCGAGACCTTTTCGGGGTCGGGATTGTTGACCGCGATGAGGAACGGCACCGCCATCAGGATGGCGCCGATCGCAAGCGCCACGGCGATGAAGATCGCAATCGGCAGATAGGCGAGAAACAGCTGGTCCATGGGTGGCCTGCACTCCCGCGCCGCCGCCTGCTGCGGCGCAATATGAGCGTGTTAACGCACGCCCACGGAGAGCGCAACGGCGTATCCGCAGCTGAGACGCATCAATATTCGGCGCGAAGCGCCGTGGCCGCAAAGCGGCCCGCGGCCATCAACAGAGCACTACGCTCGTTAGGCGAAGCTCGTCTCAGCTTGTATCAGTTGAGAATAGTGGCGCGAGAGACGGGACTTGAACCCGCGGCCTCCGCCGTGACAGGGCGGCGCTCTAACCAACTGAGCTAC
>CAXMLT010000498.1:0-3778 GCA_964194245.1 uncultured Hyphomicrobium sp. | reverse complement strand
TCGGCGCGCGAGGTGAACATGCGATAGGGCTCGGTGACCCCGCGTGTCACGAGGTCGTCGACCATGACGCCGAGATAGCCGTCGGCGCGCGAGACGACGAAGTCCGGGTCCGCGCCGCCCGCGAGCAGCGCCGCGTTGATGCCGGCGGCGATCCCCTGTGCGCCCGCCTCCTCGTAGCCTGTGGTGCCGTTGATCTGCCCGGCGAGGAACAGCCCCGGCAGACGTTTCACGTGGAACGTGGCCGAGAGCTCGCGCGGATCGACGTAGTCGTACTCGATGGCGTAGCCCGGCCGCTTGATGACGGCCTTTTCCAGCCCGGGCATCGTCCGGATAAAGGCTTCCTGCACATCGGCCGGCAGCGAGGTCGAGACGCCATTGGGATAAACGGTGTCGGCGTCGAGGCCCTCCGGTTCGAGGAAGACCTGGTGCGCCGCGCGGTCGGCGAAGCGTACGATCTTGTCCTCGATCGAGGGACAATAGCGGGGGCCGGTCGAGGCGATCTGGCCGGAATACATGGCCGATCGGTGCAGATTCTGCCGGATGAGGGCGTGCGTCACCACGGTCGTGCGGGTGATCGCGCAGGCGATCTGCGGCGTCGAAATCCGCGTCGTGAGGAACGAGAAAGGCACCGGCGGGTCGTCGCCGGCCTGCTTCTCCAGGGCGTCCCAGTCGATGGAGGAGGCGACCAGGCGGGGCGGGGTGCCGGTCTTGAGGCGGCCGAGTTGCAGACCCAAGCCATAGAGGCGCTCGGATAGGCGAAGCGCGGGGGCTTCGCCCACACGGCCGGCGGGGATCTTCTGCTCCCCGAGGTGGATGAGGCCGTTGAGGAAGGTGCCGGTGGTGAGCACGACGGCGCCCGCGCCGAGCCGGCGGCCATCGGCTAGAGCCACACCGCAAACCCGGCCGTCGGCCACGATCAGATCCTCGACCCCGCCCTCGACGACCTCGAGGCTGGCGGTTTCCCGGATCGCCGCCTGCATGGCCTGCCGGTACAACTTGCGGTCGGCCTGGGCGCGCGGGCCCTGGACGGCGGGCCCCTTGGAGCGATTCAGCAACCGGAACTGGATGCCGGCGGCATCGGCCACACGGCCCATGAGACCGTCGAGCGCATCGATCTCGCGCACCAGATGGCCCTTGCCGAGGCCGCCGATAGCAGGGTTGCAAGACATCTCGCCGATGGTCGCGAAGGTATGGGTGACGAGGGCCGTGCGGGCGCCCATGCGGGCAGCCGCGGCCGCAGCCTCGCAGCCGGCATGGCCGCCGCCCACCACGATCACATCGAATGTCAGGTCAGTCATCAGCAGGCCTACAGGGCTTCAACCGGGCGCTTGTACCCGGAGCCGGCTCGGCCCGTCAAAGCGATGCCGCGAATTGCTCCCGCGTGACCGGCAGCAAAAAACCCGGTTGCCGGGAGGGGCAACCGGGCTGCGTTTGGGGCTAGGGCGCTTAGTGTGCAAGCGCTTAGCGACCCCAGAATTATCAGCAGCTGCTTACGCCAACCTGACTGGCATTCGCGGCTCACTACCCCTTTAGACGGGTTTCACGTGAAACACTGCGGGCTTATTTACCGATGCAGAAGCGGCCGAAAATCTCGCCCAGCACGTCCTCCACATCGACCCGGCCGGTGATGCGCCCGAGCGCATGCGCCGCCTGACGCAAGTCTTCTGCACGAAGCTCAAAATCCCCCGACGCACCGCTCAAGAAGGTGGAAAGAGCGCTCAAACACGCCTGCAACTGCTGCCGATAGCGCGCACGTGTGATGGCGGGGGATACGCTGACCCCGAAGCGGTCGCGCGCGATATCCCCGAGGCGGCGCGTGAGCGCCTCTATCCCCGCGCCTGTCTTGGCCGAAACGGCAATCGCCTCAGGGGCGCCCCTGGCGCCGGGGACATCTGTTTTGTTGGAGGCGGGGAGAAGAAACTTATCCCCGCGCGCCGCGAGCTCGGGCGGGGGTGGGGCCGCGTCGGCGGCGCTCGCATCGCTCAGCCAGACCACGAGGTCGGCTTCGCGCGCATGCGCCAGCGTTCGCCTGATACCCTCTCGCTCGATCGACCCTAGCGGCTCGCGGATGCCGGCGGTGTCGGAGACGATCACCGGGTATCCGCCGAGGTCGAGCCGCGCCTCGATCACGTCGCGTGTCGTCCCGGCCTCCTCCGAGACGATCGCAGCCTCGCGCCGGGCGAGCGCGTTGAGGAGGCTCGACTTGCCCACGTTGGGCGGGCCCGCAAGCACGACGCGGAAGCCCTCGCGCAGGATCTCGCCGCGGTTGCCGTCGTCGAGATGCTTGGCGATTGCCTCCTGCAGCCGCCCGACAATCCCACGCGCGAGCTCGAAAGCCTCGCTGGCGATATCCGCCTCGTCCGAGAAGTCGATGACCGCCTCGACGAGGGCGCTGGCGCGGATCAGCTCTGTCCGCCAGCCCTCATAGAGCTCAGACAAGGCGCCGCCCATCTGGCTCAGCGCCTGGCGCCGCTGCGCGTCGGTCTCGGCGTCGATGAGATCGGCTAGGCCCTCGGCTTCGGCGAGGTCGATCTTGCCGTTGGCAAAGGCGCGGCTGGCGAATTCTCCCGGCTCGGCCAGACGGCAGCCGGGCTGGCGCGCGAGGGCGGCGAGCACGGCCTTGACGATCGCCGCGCCACCGTGAACGTGGAATTCGGCCATGTCTTCGCCGGTCTCGCTACGCGGCGCGGCGAACCAAAGGACGAGCCCCTCGTCGAGCGTTTCGCCGCTCGCGTGGTCGCGGATGCGGCGCAACGCAGCCATTCGCTTCTTCGGCCGTGGCGGCGCCAATGTGTCGATCACGTCCCCGGCCCGGGGACCCGATACGCGTACGACCGCGACGCCCGCCCGCCCGGGCGCGCTCGACAGCGCAAAGATCGTCGGTGCCTCATCCATGCTTTTGGACTACTCGTACGCATGCGCGGCGTCCATTCGGCAGACGTCCGGAGCCTCCCATCCGGGAAACGGCATGAGCGAAAACCGCCTGGGGCGTGAGACGAGCCCCTACCTGCTCCAGCACAAGGACAACCCCGTCCACTGGTGGGCCTGGGGGCCGGAAGCGCTGGCCGAAGCCAAGCGCAGTGGCAAGCCGATCCTCCTGTCGGTCGGCTACGCGGCCTGCCACTGGTGCCACGTGATGGCGCACGAGAGCTTTGAGGACGAGGCGACGGCCGCCGTCATGAACGAGCTGTTCGTCCCCATCAAGGTCGACCGCGAGGAGCGGCCCGACATCGACGCGATCTACATGGGCGCGCTGCATGCGTTGGGCGAGCAGGGCGGCTGGCCGCTCACGATGTTCCTCGACCCCGACGCGCGGCCAGTGTGGGGCGGCACATACTTCCCGAAGGAGACCCGCTTCGGCCGGCCGGCCTTCGTCGACGTGCTCGGCCGCGTCGCGCAGGTGTTCCGCGAGGAGCCGGAGAAGGTCGCCAACAACGCGCGCCTGCTGACTGAGGGTCTCGCGGCGCCGGCGAACGGCGCCGCGATCGCTGCGATCGATGATCGCCTGCTCAGGGATCTGACGACGCGCATGGCGCCCGCCGTCGATCCGATCCACGGCGGCATCCGCGGCGCGCCCAAGTTCCCGCAGTGGAGCTTCTTCTGGATGCTCTGGCGCGGCGGCATCCGCTACGACGTGGCGCCGGCGCGCGAGGCGGTCATCACCACGCTAAGGCGCATCTGTCAGGGTGGCATCTACGATCACCTCGGCGGCGGCTTCGCCCGCTACTCCGTCGACGAGGAGTGGCTCGTCCCGCACTTCGAGAAGATGCTCTACGAC
>CAXMLT010000497.1:0-2876 GCA_964194245.1 uncultured Hyphomicrobium sp. | reverse complement strand
ATCTTGACGGACGCGACCCTGACTGGAAGCCGCATCGCACGGTCCTGTGGCGTTGGGCCGGTTGCTTGCGCGGGGCGCCAAACGACCCTATAGACCACCCCCGAACGGTCCCTTCGTCTATCGGTTAGGACGCGAGATTTTCAATCTTGAAAGACGGGTTCGACTCCCGTAGGGACCGCCATGATTTTGCTCACATTTGCAGGCGCCCCGGCGCCAAGCGGACCGGCTAGGTCCCACATAGGTCCCAGCGAAATCAAGGAAGTTTTCGCTCGCTTGAGTTGTGCTTCTGCCTATTATCGGTTCTCGGCGGTCGCCCTCTGCACCCATACGATCGCTACTTCAGAATGGGCTGCGGTCACGACGGTCGAGTCGACGCGATATCCCAAAAGCAGCGTCGGTTTCGCTCGGCGATTGCCGACCAAGTCCGCTCACGAGGGAAGTGCTGCCGTCAGATGTCGATCTTCTCAGCGATCTCGATCGCATCGCCGACCTCGATTCCCAGCTAGCTAACGTGGCTGTCGACCTTGGAATGTCCTAGACTCGCCAAATCAAGGCGTCTGGGAATCGAGACATGTCGGGCCTCCCGCCGCGCGTGCGTCAACTGCAACATGAGATCATTGCCGCGATTCCTTGCGGCGCCCAGGCTCACAGGGAGCATCTTGCGCAGTTGCCGTTCCCAACCAACTCATCAGCTTAGTTTTAATGTGTGCGATAAGCCGCCTTGAGCTGTGGGCCTCCTCGAACAGCTCTTGTGCATCACGGACGCTGAGGGACTCATCATCGAACCGCGGGCCTAACTGCTTGCCCCGAAACGGTTTGGTTAGCGTTGCAGGCTGAGGCGGTGGTTCGACCGGGCCGGGTTGTCCAGCGTTCATCGTTTGCGTCGCGGGAGCCACCTCGCAATCAAAATCCGGCAACATCACTTCGTAACGATGGACGCCGAGCCTCTCTGCAATGAGCTCGATCTTGTCGAGCGAAAGCGGGGCATGCTTGTTCTCGACGTCACGGAGAAGTCGTTCGCTAATGCCGACTGAAGCGGCAAAGGCTGCCTGCTTGCCTCCGCGATCAAGCCGTTCCCGAAGCCGCTTAATGCGAGCACCATTAGTCACCTATTTCTTCATGCTTGTCCTCGTTGATGACGGACAGATGGTATTACCCATTGGACCGGCAAAGGGTCGGCAATTCGCCGGCATGCCGCCGGCAATACTCGGCAATATGCCTGTATGGGCAAGCGCTGACGGGTTCTTCGTCGCTTACCGCACGCAACTCCCCGCGTCCGCCCCGAACAACATCCCTCAGTCCCTGGCCAGCTGGCAACCTCCCCCACCAAAATCCGTGATGCGCTCGCGGCAGAAAAACCGTGATCGTATATCCAAAACGCCTGCGCTCCATCGCCCTCCACTTCCGCGCCAACCGCATGCGGGCACTCCGCCAGCGCCTGCCACCCTACCTGGTGAGAGATGCGGCCTCCGCCCACACAGCAACTCCCCCTCTCAGCATAGCAACAGGCAGCTCTTTAGAGGACCGGACTTTGAGGGCACTCCAGTGGTAAAGCGCGCAAATATGGTCCCGCCATTCCGGCAAAAACAAACGATGCACGTCTACTCAACGTCGGCCGACTCATGACATGCATCACAGACGTGCTCGCACAACTTAGCCGACCAGATAATTCTCGGAGTGGGTGCTCCAGTCATCGTGATTCTTTCGAGACAACAGCGACGGAAGCTGGACCGCGATGAATATCGTGCCTGGGAGCGTACCCGCCGCGAGAGAAAGCACTGGAACGGAACGTACCTACAGGCCGACGACCTGCTCCCGTATTTCGCCGATGTCCATACTGCCGACGTTGTTCGTGACACTGTCGACAATTGTCTCGGAGAGCTCTTACGGACAGCACCGATTCCGGAAAAGGGTTTCGCTGTCGGAGTCCGCATCGGATATATTTTCGGCAACGAGCGATTGGTCTTCGCGGCAGCTGGCAAACGCGAGTGCCCTCCAAACCAAAACAGCCATATCGCTGTGTTAGGCTTCCTGGACTCGGGTGATACGGGTCTGTCCGAACTTCGTGCTGCGACAACAGACGGTGCTTTCCAGACTGCAGTATCGACGTTCGTGAACGCTGCTCAGACGGAGTTACGGCTGCCCTTTGTTCTGGTACGCGACCCTGGCGTAGTCAGGAAGCCATACGGAAATTGTTGGCTCTATCAAATCAGGTTCAACACCGACCAAGCCGTGCGCGAAGGCAAACTCAGTCAGCAAACCTTCGATATGCTTGGACACGGCTACTTCGGCGTGACACGGCGGCCGTTTGCTGAGCGGATCAGCGAGCACTTCGCTGAAATGCAAGAGGGCGGCGGTCATCTGCTACACGCCGTGTGGCGAGATTTGGAGATCCGAAAAATCCCGCACCGTGTTATCGCGCAGCTCGTGGCGTATTCGGACAGCGAGGATGCAATCTACGAGATGGAAGAACAAATTGTCGCCGACGCAAGCCTGGTACCACTCGGGCTGAACATGATTCCTGGAGGGCGAGCAGGCATCCGGTTTCTTCGCAGCTTGGGCGTACACAACGCAGGTTTCGACAACCGAGATCGTTTACTGGCAGACGCAATGAACGAGCGCAAAACAGCTAAAGCGCACTACAGAAATGCACATTTGAGGGAATACAAGCCCGGTGCGTTCACGATGGTGACCGGACATTGGGTCAACGCGGGTGCCTTACTCAATGAGTGATTGGACCCACTAGCTTGGTTCTCTCGCCTCAAGAGCAAGTCGCCCGTCGTCAAAATCGGTGATTGCACCTCGCATCCAATTTCTGTGCACTCAATTTCCGAAATCGGTGATCTGCCCTCTTCTAGGGCTGTCTCTTATACACA
>CAXMLT010000496.1:0-5141 GCA_964194245.1 uncultured Hyphomicrobium sp. | reverse complement strand
GCGATGCGCTGGCGCTGGCCGCCCGACAGTGTGAACCCGCGCTCTCCCAGCCGCGTCTCGTAGCCCTCGGGGAGGGCCCGGATGAAGTCGTCGGCCTGCGCCGCGGTTGCTGCCCGCTTCACGGCCTCAATATTTGCGGTGGGGTCACCGTAGCGGATGTTCTCGGCGATGGTATCGGCGAAGAGGGCCACGTCCTGCGGCACCAGCGCCGTTCGCGTGCGCAGCTGAGCGAGGTCGGCTTCGCTCGTGCGCACGCCATCGATGCGGACCTCGCCCGACAAAGGATCGAAGAAGCGCAGAAGCAGGTTGAAGATCGTCGTCTTGCCGGCGCCGGAGGGTCCGACGAGGGCGACCGTCTCTCCCGGCCTGACGCGGAACGAAACGCCGTTGAGGACGACCTCGCCCGCGCGGTCGGGGTAGGCGAAGCGCACGGCCTTGAATTCGATCTCGCCGCGCGGCGGCGTCGGCAGCGACACGGGGTCGGCAGGCGAGCGGATGTCTGGCTCGACCTGCAGGAGCTCGCCGAGCCGCTCGGCTGCGCCGGCGGCCTGGGCCATCTCGCCCCACACCTCGGAGAGCTGCACGAAGGCCGCTGCTGCGAGCACGGCGTAGAGAACGAATTGTCCGAGACGCCCGCCCGACATGCTGCCGGAGATGACGGAGGAGGCGCCGAACCACAGCACGCCGGTGATGCTCGCCACGACCAGAAACATGATGAGCGCCGTCAGCACGGCGCGCGCCTTCATGCGCTCCTTGGCGGCGGCAAACGAGCGCTCCACCGCCGCCCGGTAGCGCCGCGATGCCGTCCTCTCGTAGGCGAACGCCTGCATGGTGCGTACCGCGCTCAAGTTCTCGGAGGCGAAGGCGGAGGCATCGGCAAGCGTGTCCTGCGCGTGGCGAGACAACTGCCGCACCCAGCGGCCGAAGGCAATGAGCGGCAGCATCGCGGCGGGAATGGCAATCACCACCATGAGCGAGAGGCGCGGGCTCGTCACGAACATCATGACGATGCCGCCGACGAGCATGATGAGACTGCGCAGCGACTGCGACAGCGAGGAGCCGGCGACAGCCTTCATCTGCGTGGTATCGGCGGTGAGGCGGCTCATCAGCTCGCCCGAGTGCGCCTTCTCGAAGAACGCGGGCCCCAGCGTCGATACGTGCTGGAAGATGTCGCTGCGCAGGTCGGTAACGACGCGCTCGCCCAGCCAGTTGACGTAGTAGAAGCGCGCGGCGCTGGCGACGGCGAGGATGAATCCGACGACCACCAGCATGGCGAAGTAGCGGTCGACGAACAGGCTGTCCTTCGACCCGAAGCCCAGATCGATCACTCGGCGCACCGCCAGCGGCACTATGAGCATAGCGACGGCGCTGACGACGAGGGAGATGCCGGCCAGCGTGAGCTTGCGCTTGTAGCGGGTGAGATAGGGCGCCAAGGTCCGCACCGGCCGCAGTGAAGCCTGCGGGTCGGGGAGTCCGCGGTCGCTCGCGGACGGCGGCTCCTCCCCACGGGTGTCTTCGGGTGCTTGCGATGTGCGGGTCAAGGGCTGAAGCGCTCGTTTCTTAACCGGTTGGCCGGCCGCGTGGCCTCAAGGGACCATGCCCGACCGCCCCCAGGCGCTCAAGTGCCATCGGGACGCGGTTTTTGCGGGAGGGAACGGCAGCTTGTGCGGGGGCGCCATCTCGACTATAGAGGCCGCTTCAAACCTCCGGATTTGCGAGCCGCCCCATGAAGACGACGCCCGAACTGCACCCCGACTACCATCAGATCAAGGTCGTCATGACCGATGGTACGGAGTTCGTCACCTATTCGACCTACGGCAAAGAGGGCGACGAGCTGCACCTCGAGATCGATCCGACCTCGCACCCCGCGTGGACCGGCGGCGACCAGCGCCTGACCGACCGCGGCGGCCGTCTGTCGCGCTTCAAGAAGAAGTTCGAAGGCCTGTTCTGATCCGCGCCGCTCTCACTGGCGGCGGACCGCTCCAGACTGTGAAAAAGCCTAGCCAATAGCCGGGCTTTTCGATTGACAGGCAACCTGAGCCGCTTATTGCTCAGCTCGAGAAGGCCACGCGCAGGCGATCCATCTGCATCCCGACGGGGTTTGTCAGCACCCGCTCGGCGCCGGCGTCGTCCAAATTCACGCTCAGTGTGCGATCGAGGCGCACGATGCGGTCGTAGAGCGCGTAGCTCTCGGTGATGAGGTCGCGCATGCCCTGCGGCAGGGTGTCATAGCCCTGAACGTGGGAGGGCTTCGCCGGCCCGTGCAACGAAACGCTCGAGCGCTTCTTGTCGGCTTCGGCCTCGCCGATCTCGCCTTCCTTCAGCGCGCGGCGAATGAGGAGCCAGGACGCGAGGTCCAAAAGCCGCGTCGTGAGCCGCATGCTCTCGGAGGCGTAGAGGACGTTGGCGGGGGCCGGGAGGCGCCTTGCCTCGGCGCGGCCCGGGCCCTCGAGGTAGGAGGCCGTGCGCTCGACCAGCGCCATGCCCTCCTTGAATACGAGATCGAATTGTTCTGAAGCCTGATACCGCTCGCCAAAGGAAACGGTAACGTTGCTCGTTGAGATGCTGCTTACGCTGCGAGACCCGTTGCTCATGACCCGTTCTGACACGCCCGTTCTACTTGATAACGTTTTTACCATGCTCTCACCCTGCCAAGCTACCGTTAACAAGATGGCCAAAAGCGGGGCGATGAGGCTCGAGATTTGTGCATGCAAAAAAAGAGCCGCTCTGAGGCGGCTCTGAAGTCAACAGGGAGGCGTCAAACAGAGCGGCAGGTGCCACTCAGGATCCAGAAGACTGGATAACGGGACGTTACCCCTCTAACCCTAATAAACGGTTAACAACGACGGCCCGGAAAAGCACGCCGCAGTTACGATTGCAGGGGCCCGGATACGGCGCGCGGGAGCACAACGCAGGTTGTGGTCTTCGCTCGCAAACGCGCGATCCCCATTAACGCTTGAACAGCGCGCTCGCCGCATCCTCGTGCCTGCGCTTCTTGTCGAGTTCCGTTTTGACACGCGCGATTTCGCGCTCGAACTCGGCGATGCGCGCCTCGAGCTCGTTGACCGACAGGGTCTCGAGATTCTCTCCGATCGCCGCGCCGGGTTTCGGCTCGGGCCTGACGTCATCCCAGTCCATCGGCGTCTCCTCGTTGTCGCGCCCGCCCGCGTCGCCATGCTCGGATCCTGCGACAAGCGCGCGGCCCGCACAAGCACGCGGCCGGCAATCGGGCGCTTGTTTCCGCCGCGCTGCTCGGGCATCAGTGCGCGCACGCACGAGGGGAAACAGATCAGTGATGTCGACACTACCAGGCAGCATGACCGCCATAACGATTGCGGATAAGGGCGGTCCGGAGGTTCTGCGGCCGGTTACACTCCCCGTTCCCGCTCCCGGCCCGCGGCAGGTGCTCATCAAGGTGGCGGCGGCGGGCATCAACCGCCCCGATCTCATGCAGCGTGAGGGTCACTATCCCGCGCCCAAGGGACACTCCGAGATTCCCGGGCTCGAGGTTGCGGGCACGGTCGCTGCGCTGGGTGCCGGCACAAGCCGCTTCAAAGAGGGCGACCGCGTGATGGCGCTCGTCCCCGGCGGCGGCTACGCGGAATATTGCGCCGTAGATGAGGGTTCCTGTCTGCCGGTGCCGACGAGCCTGTCGATGACGGAAGCGGCCGCGATCCCCGAGGGCTTCTTCGCCGTGTGGCACAACGTGTTCGAGCGCGGCGGCTTGAAGAGCGGCGAGTGGATCCTCGTGCACGGCGGCACGAGCGGCATCGGCGTTGCCGCCATCCAGCTCGCGCACGCGTTCGGCGCGAAAGTGATCGCAACCGCCGGCTCGGCAGAGAAGTGCGAGGCCTGCCGCAAGCTCGGTGCGACACGCGCCGTCGACTACAAAACCGAAGACTTCGTCGAGGCGGTCAAATCCGCGACCGAGGGCAACGGCGTCAACGTCATCCTCGACATCGTTGGCGGCGACTACGTCGAGCGCAACGTCCGCTCGCTCGCCGACGACGGCCGCCTCGTCAACATCGCCTTCCAGAACGGATCGAAGGTCACCCTCGATCTCATGCGCGTCATGCTGAAGCGGCTGACGCTGACGGGATCGACGCTGCGCATCCGCTCAAACGAGGTCAAAGCCGCGATCGCCCGCGCGGTGGAGAAGAAGGTGCTGCCGCTGATCGTGGACGGCCGCATCCGCATCGTCATTGACGCAACCTACCCGCTCGCCGAAGTCGCCAAGGCGCACCACCGCATGGAGGAAAGCCATATCGGGAAGGTGGTCCTTACCTTGTGAACGCCGGAGCGGGGCCCGCGGCGGCTCCTGCCATCAAATTGACAATACGGCCTTTTCTTGTGGCTTCGGTCGGCTCGGGGTGGGCCGGGAAATGCCGGGGAAATACAGGTTCAACCTTGAACGATAGGGTAGCGCACGTGACCGCGCGGTGGGGCCATTTCATGCGTTGGACGGCGCTCGTGCTCGCGGGCCTCGCGCTCGCCTTCGTGGCTGTCGGCGCGGATGCCAAGGGCAAGCCGAAGAGGCCCCCCTTCAACAAGCCTGAAATCCTGCTGCAGTGGATCAACGATTATCGCCACAACCCCGAGCCCGAGCGCCTCGCCGAAGCCTACAGGGCCATGCGCGATCTGAATCTACTGAAGGACGTCGAGTCCGCCGGCATTTACGTCGGGTTCCTCGCTGGCGTCATCGGCGCCAACTCCGACAAGGCCGAGAAGCTCATCTCCGACATGTTCCCGATGCCGCCACCCGACCAGGTCGTCGTCGTCAAGGCGATTGCCTATTCGGGCCTTCCGGAGTGGAAGGAGCTGTTGGGCAAGTTCGTCGAGCGCATGCCGGCGCGGCGCATCGTCATCGACAAATACCTCTACGGCAAGCTGCCGGTGCTGCGCGATCTGCCGCTCGATAACCCCATCGCGGTCGACGCCAACTGGGGCTACTACTTCGCGACCGGATCCTCCGAGCCCATCCAGCGCCTCGTGCGCACGCTCGAGTGGTCGAAAGACAAGAATAATGTCGAGAGGCTCACCATCGGCAGCATGGTGAAGTGGACGCTGGCGCAGAACGCCTCGCGCGACCCCGAACTGCTCGGCTACCTCAAGACCTCGCTGCCGCATCAGCCCGAGCCGGT
>CAXMLT010000495.1:0-6631 GCA_964194245.1 uncultured Hyphomicrobium sp. | reverse complement strand
CTTCTGCTCCATGTGCGGGCCGAAGTTTTGCTCCATGGAGATCACGCAACAGGTGCGCGACTACGCGGCGCGGCTCAACGAGGCGGGCGTCGAACTCGCCGAAGAGACGACGCAGGTCGACCCCGAGACGGATGCGGTGGAGGCCGCTACGCGACAGGCCGGCATGGATGAAATGTCGGCCAAGTTCCGCGAGCTGGGTAGCAAGGTGTACGTGGAGAGACCCGGATCGACGCGCGCCAAAGCCTAGCTCGGCTTCTTGGCCAGCGCCGCGAGGCCGACCGTCTGCCGGTGCCAATCCTTGATGGCGACTGCGGGAAATCCGCCGACAACGGCCGAGGCTTCCACGTTGCGGATCACGCCGCTCTTGCCGGCGATGTGCGCGCCTGCGCCCACCTTGAGGTGGTCGGCAACGCCGACCTGACCGCCCATCATGACTCGGTCGCCGACGACCGTGCTGCCGGCAATGCCGACCTGGGCGCAGATCACGCAATGGCGGCCGAGCCGCACGTTGTGGGCAATCTGGACGAGATTGTCGAGAACGCTGCCGGCGCCGATCACGGTGTCGCCGGTGGCGCCGCGGTCGATGGCGCAATTGGCCCCGATCTGCACGTCGTCCTCGATCAAAACGCGGCCAAGTTGCAGCATGCGCAACAGGCCATTCGAGCCCGGCACGAAGCCGAAGCCCTGCGAGCCGATGGTCACGCCGGTCTCGATGCCGACGCGGTTCCCGATCAGGGCGTGGCTAATGCTGCTGTTGGACCCGATGCGGCAATCCTCGCCGAGTCGCACGCCTTCGCCGATCACGGCGTTGTAGGAGATATGGCATCGGGCACCGATCTCGGCGCCGGCCCCAATGATGGCGCCGGCTTCGATCCGCGATCCGGCTCCAATGGATGCGCTCGGATGAACGCGCGCGCCGGGGTCGATCCCGCCCTCGAGCGCCTGTTGCGGATAGAACAGATGACCGACCTGCGCATAGGCGAGCCGCGCGTTCTTCACGACCATGAGCCGGCTGCGATCGTCGGCATGGCGCGCGAGGTCGTGGCTAATGAGGATGGAGCGGGCGCGGCTCGGCAGCAGCGCGCCGACATAGCGTAAGTCGCTGAAGACGCTGATATCGTCGGGGCCTGCGGACTCGAGCGGCGCTATGTCGTGAATGGGAGCGGTATCGTCCCCCGATGCCAGCGGCTCGGCGCCCACAAGCGCAGCGATCTCGCGCAGGGGGAACGGCCCCGCGCGATGGAAAAAGCGAACATCAGGCATTCGCGACCTTGTGTGAGATATTCCCGGCGGGACGGACCTTAGCCCATAACCGCCTGGGATGCAGCGCTTTTTCTTGCCGTTTGAGAGAGGCGACTTGCCCACGGCCAGCCGCCGAGCGGAGCCCGCGCTGATGAGAGGTGCCTGCCGCCTTGCCGCCCGACCCGCGCCGGATCATATCTTGGCCACTAGGACGTGCTCTCTGGTTGAGAGGCAGCACTTCGGCACCAATTTAACGGATCAAGAACTCATCGGGGGAGCTTCACGTGCGCGTAGGTCTGATCGGATTAGCTTTTTGCTGGCTCCTCGCCGCGCCCGCGCTCGCCTGCCCGAATATTCCCGCGGTAGGCTTGGCCATTGACGGCCTCTTGAAGCAGACCAAGCTGAAGGAGACCGACCGCCGGAAGGTCGAGGATCTGCAAAAGCAGATGAAAGATCTGGCGACAGCGGGGAACGAGAAGGATGCGCGCAAGGCGGAAGAGGACGCCATGCATCTCCTCGGCTTCGAGAAGGCATGGCTCAAGTGCGGGCCTGGTACGTTCATGTGGATGAAGACCGCAACCGCGACACCCGCGTCTCCGGCAACCGCGACCCCGCCCGCGCCAAAGCAGTGATGGACGGTCACGATTCTCAAGTCTGTGAGGAAGCAGCAAGAGACGAAGGAGGCGCCATGCGTTCGCTCATTGCCGTAACGCTGATGGCCGTCTCGGCTGCGCCCGCTCTCGCAGCATGCCCGCCCGGCGCTTATGCGTGGCTCGGCCGCAACGGCATCGAATACTGCCGGCGCGACGTCGTCGACCCCGCGGACGGAATCGAAGCCTGCCCGGCCGGCACGGTCGCCGCGACCGACAGTAGGCACGCGCACGTCTGCGAGAAGATCAAGCCGGCGCCGTCGAAATCCACTTCCGATGCCCGGCCGTACTGATCACCGCGCGCCGAACCGCAGCGCGCTGCGCGCCTTGAGCTTCGCCGCCTCGGTCTCGCGGTCGCGTGGCGGCGCCATGGTGACGAGCGACCTGAGCAACTCCTCCGCCGCCTGCGCCACCTGATCGACCGCGCGGTTGAACGCCGCTTCGTTCGCCTTCGAGGGATGCGTGAAGCCCGAAAGCTTGCGCACGAACTGCAGCGCGGAGGAGCGGATCTCGTCCCGCGTCGCCGGCGGGGTAAAATTGTAGAGCGTCTTGATGTTGCGGCACATGGGAAGCCTCCGGTCGAGGGCTCGCGTTCGCTCAGGAGCATTTACCAAGCTGCCACCTTAGGGCGAGCACGCCGGTTGCAGCAAACGCGCCCAAAATTCGCACCCATGTCCCGTGGGGAACAGCTCCCCGCCCCCAACCCCGTCAGACAGGCACCTCCCGCGGCACCGCCGCTCGATTTATGGGAGCGACCTAGATGACCGAGATCACCGATGTCACCGGGACGGCGTTCGTCGTCGCCGAGTACCGCGACGAGGAAAACCGCGCGGTCGAGCCGCTCTATCGCGACAACGTCGTGAGCCTGTTCCTCAGCCCCGAGAGCCGGCGCGCGGCCGATCGTGCGGCGGCCGGATTCCCGCTCGTAAAAGAGCTCGTCAAGCTGCGCACCCGATATCTCGACGACATGCTGGACAAGCAGATCGCCGCCGGCTGCCAGCAGGTGGTCGTGCTGGGCGCCGGCCTCGACACGCGCGCGGTCCGGAAATCGTCGGGCGGCGTGACCTATTTCGAGATCGACGACGCGGCGACGCTCGAGCTGAAGCGCGCCCGGCTCGCCGAGCACGGCATACTGGGCGACACCCGCTTCATCGGCGGCAACTACGTGACCGACGGATTGATCGCGCTGCTCCTGATGAACGGCTTCGATCCGGAGCTGCCGACCTACGTGATCTGGGAGGGCAACACGATGTACCTGCCGCTCGCCTGCGACAAGGCGATCCTGCGGCAGCTCAAGGGCAGCCTAAAGCGCTTCCAGGTGTCGTTCGACTACTTCGCCTGCGCCATGATCGGCTTGCGCACCGGTGTGCCGGGCCTCACCCGCATGGCTGTGAACTTCGAGCGCATGAACGCACCCTGGATCACGGGCTTCGATGATATCGCCGCCCTCGCCGACGAGGTCGACCTGAGCGTGATCGAGGACGTCACGACGGGCGAGCTGCATTGCAACTATCGTCCGGGAACGGCCGTCCCGGTGTTCGGGCCTTACTATTCCATCTGCACGCTGGCCTCGGGGAATTAGGGATTCGGGCATCTTTCCAGTAGATTGCGCCAATCCTCTCGAATTTTGCCATGATGCCGGTCCACCAACGGCAGGCTTCAAGCATTCGAGGGACAATCGACGATGCCGCGCAACCTGATCTGGGCCGCACTTTTTTCGCTGCTCGCGATCCTCACCCCGGCTCGGAGCGGGCACGCCGCCTCCGCCTACGAGATCGATGCCGGCGTGCACGAGACGCTCGACCGCTTTTTCTACAGGATCGGCGGCGCGCGCGAACTCGCGCACAAGGCCGTCGGCGTCCTCGTGTTCCCCTCGATCGTGAAGGCCGGCTTCGGCTTTGGCGGCGAATACGGCGAGGGCGCGCTGCTCGTCGGCGGGCGCCCGGTCGCCTACTACAACACCATATCGGCCTCGTTCGGGTTCCAGCTCGGCGTGCAGGAGCGCTCCGTCATCATCATGTTCATGACGCCGGAGGCCCTCGGTCAGTTCAGACGGACCGCGGGTTGGAAGGTCGGGGTCGACGGCTCGGTCGCCATCGTCACGGTCGGCATCGGCGGATCGATCGACACTAACAAGATCACGAGCCCGGTCGTCGGCTTCATTCTCGATCCCAAGGGGCTCATGTATAACCTGACGCTCGAGGGCTCGAAGATCTCGCGCATCGACCGCTGAGCTGCAGCCGATCTAGGATATGATGCGCCGAATTTCCCTCGCAACCGGATGACGCACCCATGAGCGCAGCAATCCTCTTCCCCCTCGCCGTCGCCTATCTTTTCATCTCGATCCGCGTCCTGCGCCAGTACGAGCGCGGCGTCGTGTTCAACCTCGGCAAGTTCTCCGGCGTGCGTGGGCCGGGGCTGACCCTCATCTGGGTTCCGGTGCAGACGATGATACGTGTGTCGCTGCGCACCGTCACCATGCAGATCCCCTCGCAAAAGATCATCACCAAGGACAACGTCTCGATCGATATCGCTGCCGTCGCCTACTACCACATCAGCGATCCGGAGAAGTCGGTCATCGCCATAGAGAACGTCTACAACGCCATCAACCAGATCAGCCAGACGACGGTGCGCAATGTCGTCGGCCGCTTCTCGCTCGATCAGCTCTTGTCGCAGACTGCCGACATAAACGAGCAGATAAAGGATGTGATCGACGCCCACACCGAGCCGTGGGGCACGCAGGTTACCGCCGTCGAGATCAAGGACATCACGCTGCCCGAGAACATGCAGCGCGCCATGGCGAAGGAGGCCGAGGCCGAACGCGAGCGTCGCGCGAAGATCGTCGCCGCCGAAGGCGAGTTCCAGGCCGCTGTAAAGCTGGGCGAGGCCGCCGACATCATCACCGCGCACCCCGTGGCGTTGCAGCTCCGCACCCTGCAGACCATGGCCGAGATCGCCACGGAGAAGAACTCGACGATCATCTTCCCGGCACAGTTCATGACGACCGTGCAGGAGGCGCTCGCGGTGCTGCAGAAGGACTCTCAATCCAAGTAGCAGGGTCTTCTCGATGACGGAGCGTCACTAACGAAGTGCGGGTCGATGTGCCGTGGCAGCACATCGACCCTCACCAGAATAGTCAGTCAATTCGAACTTAGTCGGCGAGTTCGGCGCTCACGGCCGGCTCGATGTAGAGTTCGCCATCGCGCCACAGGTACACATAAGCTTCGGGACGCATCAGCGGATCGGCAAGATTGAGAAGCATTGGGGGTCTCTCCTCATCGCGAGATTCTAGGTCGTTGTCTTGGTCTGATGCGAGAAGCCTACGATTGATGCGCTGCACAGGGCTGTTCCGCAGGGAACACTGGCAGCACCGGGCCCTAGGCGAGCTGCATGAGAAGGGTGCCGACGGCCGCTGGCGCGTCGCGCGCGATGCCAACCTGCTCTCCAAGGTGTGAGGCTTGTGCCTAAGCCGCGTCGCGGTCGGTGAGCCCCGAGGGCCGCGCGCTCTGCGCCACCAGATGCGGCTTGGCCGCCGCAGGCCGCGGGCGCACGCGCATCGCCAGCAGGTAGATCGTCGCAATCGTTGCCACGTAGGCCAGCATCTCGACAGTCGTCGGGCGGTCCATGTAGCCGATCAGCACATGCAGCACACGGCCGGGCCAGCTGTTCTCGGAGAGCAACCACGAGGTGTCCCACAGCGTGCCGTCGAGCACATTAACGAGGCCGGCGTTCGACAACTGGCGCACCGCCTCGGCTGCGAGGCCGGCAGCGAGCAGCGTCACCAGCACGCCCGTCACCGTGAACACGCGGCGAAGCGGCACGACCATCAGCCCGGTATAGACGACGGCCGACATGGCCGCACCGAGCACGAGGCCGCCGGCGGAGCCGAGCGCAAGCGCCGTAGCGTTCGCCGCGCCCTGCATCAGGATGCCGGAAAGGAACAGCACGACCTCGCTGCCTTCACGCATCACCGCGCTCGCGACCGCGACGCCCAGCACCACGACCGACTGACTGCCGGCCGCCACCGCGTGCCCCAACTCCTTGAGACGCGCCGTCACCTCGCGGGCGTGGCTCGCCATCCACACCACGTGCCAGGTCAGCATGACGACCGCGAGCAGCAGCACCGAAGCGTTGAAGATTTCCTGCCCGCGCCCGGCGAAGGCTTGCGAGATCTCGGCGGCAAACAGCGCAACGATTACCGAGCCCACGAGACCGGCGAGCACGCCGAGCCCCACCGCGCGACCGCGCCCCGGCACCCCGCGCGAGGCGGCGAGCACGACGCCGATGATGAGACCGGCCTCGAGCACCTCGCGGAAGACGATGATGAGCGCTGCGAGCACGGGACTACTCCACGATGATGGCGCCCTTGGCGGTTTCCTCGTTGTACTCGCCCACGAACTTGTAGGTGCCCTTCTCCAGCGGCTTCAGGCGGATGATGGCGCTCGCCTTGCCGGCGATGAGCTTCTCCACGCCGAGCGGATGGCTCTCGAACTCCTCCGGCGAGGCGTCGAGGTTGTTGACCGTGAGCTTGATCGCTTTCGAAGCGGGAACCTTGATCTCGGCGGGATCGAACTTGTGGTCCTTGATCGAGATCGTGAACTCGGCTTCCTCGGCGGCTCCGGCCGGCGCCGATTGCGCCAACACGCCGAGCGCAATCACTGCGGCAACCAGAATGAGACCGTTGACCGAAAGGACGTGCCGCATCTTCAGAAGCTCCCGATGAAACGTTTTGTGGCGGG
>CAXMLT010000494.1:0-1864 GCA_964194245.1 uncultured Hyphomicrobium sp. | reverse complement strand
CCCTTGAACTCGTTGAAGATAGCGCGAAACGGCTTCTCCATCACATTGGCGAGCACGTTCAACCGTCCGCGGTGGGCCATGCCGATGACGATGCCTTTGACGCCGAGCTGACCGCCCCGCTTGATGATCTGCTCCAGCGCCGGCGCCATGGATTCCGCCCCGTCGATGCCGAAGCGCTTGGTGCCGGTGTACTTCACCTCGCAGAACTTCTCGAACGCCTCCGTCTCGATCAGCTTGTTGAGGATCGCGCGCCGCCCCTCGGGCGTGAAGCGGATGTCCTTCTCCTCGCCCTCGATGCGATCCTGGATCCACGCCTTCTGCGCAGGGCTCGTAATGTGCATGAACTGCACACCGATGTGCCGGCAGTAGGTGCGGCGCAGGATGCGCAAGATCTGGCGCATGGTCGCCGTCTCGAGCCCCAGCATGCGGTCGATGAAGATCGGCCGGTCGAGGTCGGCATCCGTGAAGCCGTAGGTCTCGGGCTTGAGCTCGCGGTGCACCTTGCGGTCGGCGAGGCCGAGCGGATCGAGATCGGCGGCGAGATGCCCCATCACGCGGTAGGCGCGGATCAGCATCAGCGCGCGGATCGAATCTTGCGTGGCGCGCAGCGACGCGGCCGGCGACATCTCGAAGCCCAGCATGTGCGCGCGCTGCTGCAGGTTGTCGCGCAGGTTGCGCTCCTCCGCGCCGTAGTCGCCGGTGAGCGCCGCGACGAGCTCACCGTTCTCGGTCTCGATCTCACGGCCCCAGCTCGGGCCGCGCCCGTCGCCGGGGATCTTCTCGCGCTCCTCGTTGAGGCTCTCGAAGAAGTGGCGCCACTCATCGCCGACCGACCCGGGGTTGCGCTCGTACTGCGCCTGCATCTCCTCGACGTAGGCCGCATTGGCGCCGCTCAAAAACGAAGTGCGCAGGAACCGATCATTGAGCGGTTGGCGGGTCATGGAATACCTGTGCCTCAACGAAGGAATTGCGGCAGGAGAAGCGCTGCTGGTCGCTCCGGCTCAGGTCTGCCGGGGGCATCCAATACTTAGTGTGCGGCGCAGCATACGCCTACTTGACCACTTTGGCATAACGAGTTTGCCCCTTGCGGACGTCTATCAGCGTGGTCCCCAGCGAGGCCGGGCTCGACGCGATGGCGATACCGGCGGAGCGCATGGCCTCGAGCTTGTCGGAGGCTTTGCCCTTGCCGCCGGAGATGATGGCGCCGGCGTGCCCCATGCGCCGCCCCGGAGGCGCCGTGACACCGGCGATGAACCCGGCCATGGGCTTGGCACGGCCGCGCTTGGCCTCGCTCTTGATGAACTCGGCGGCTTCCTCCTCGGCCGAGCCGCCGATCTCGCCGATCATGATGATGGAATCGGTCTTGGGGTCGGCGAGGAACAGCTCCAGCACGTCGATGAACTCGGTGCCCTTCACCGGATCGCCGCCGATGCCGACCGCGGTCGACTGGCCGAGGCCAGCGTCCGAGGTCTGCTTGACGGCCTCGTAGGTGAGCGTGCCCGAGCGCGAGACGATGCCGACGCGGCCCGGCTTGAAGATGTTGCCGGGCATGATACCGATCTTGCATTCGTTGGGCGTCAGAACGCCCGGGCAGTTGGGCCCGATGAGGCGCGACTTGGAGCCGTCGAGCGCGCGCCTCACCTTGACCATGTCGAGCACCGGAATGCCCTCGGTGATGGCGACGATCAGCGCGATGCCGGCGTCGATCGCTTCCAGGATGGCATCGGCGGCAAACGGTGGCGGCACGTAGATCGCGGTCGCGTCGGCGCCGGTCGCGGCCATGGCCTGCGCGACGGTGTCGAACAGCGGCACGTCGGCGAGCTCGACGTCGGGATGCTTGGACCCGCCCTTGCCCGGCGTCACG